>NZ_JPIK01000004.1:300000-570720 GCF_000717475.1 Desulfonatronum thiodismutans | reverse complement strand
TTTTTGAGCCGATTTGAATACTGTGTTTCGTCTTGACCGTCGAATTGAAAATAGTTAATTTGCATTTGATCCTTTCTCCTGTTTTGTATTGTTACCGTGAAGAAGTTACATCCTAAACAGTGAGAAAGGATCTTTCAAGCAAAAACCCTCTTAATTTTCAACATATTGACATGTAGTCAGACTGTAACAGCATCCCCGAAAGTTGAGTAATTGATGGCCTTCCTAGGTGGGTGACCCCCAGTGTTGCCCAGTATGCATTTATAGCTTTAGGGGGGGTGGTTCTTGCTACCTTGGCGTGGAAATATCCGATCATTATTTGGAACTTGGCAAGGACCTCTTTACATAACGCATTCTCTGACATTGAATGGATTGATGGAACTCACTCAATACATTCGTTTTCATACGTAATAAGTAGACCGCACAACCAAGCTCTGGTTGAAGGTGTTCGGCTAAAAGGTCGAAATAAGAGAAATAGAGCCATAACACTTAATAACTTTTATCTTAGATCGTTGGTCACAGGCGAAACTATAAAAGGTGAAGTCAACAATCTAGAAGCTGAAGAAGTTGAAATAATAAATAATGGTACATTTTCAATTGCATTTCGATTTCCCAACGAAGATGGAAGGTTAACAAACAACACAATCAGTGGAATAACCTTTCAAAGCTTCCTGGAACGTTTCGGGCAGTTCGAGATCGTTTTGGAAGTGGATGGCCAGCATCATCGGTTGCTATATGACGATGCCAAAACCAAGGAATGGGTCACGTCAGTGCAGATGGGTTTGATGATGCCAGCCCCCGGAGAGAAAGCGACGGCACTGCCAAGACGCTAACAATGCGCTACACCTGACAAAAACTGCCTCGCAGTTTTTGTCAGGTGAGCTTGGTCGTTGGGCGTCAAATCCAGGGTACACCGAATGAAGAAAGCACTACATCCGACCGAAAAACGCCCGATCACGGTGGTCCAATACATCCAGTTATTCGGCCCTAAACTTGATCCTTTGGGCAAACGACGTAACAGACCATTAGCTCGATGTCCCGCATGCAATGAGGCCATGCATCCTAGAGGGGAGGCGGATCCAGAGGTGGATGGTGTTTTTGCCCACAAACCGAAATCGACCGCTTACTGCCCCCTCAAGGAATCAGCAGCTCGACCTTATCAGATACTTCCCCCGACAAATCCAGATCTCGGTAAAGCAGAACGGCTAAGAAGTGCTTTTTTCTTGCACTGGAAGCACCACTGGAAGCTGATCCGAGATTATGCACCGTTCGCAGATATCAAGGAGTTCATTGCGCTCATTCGGCACGCGGATCAACAGCGTCTCTGGCAGTACAGAAATATCCAGGAGCTTGAGGTTCCCTTCATTTTCTTGGTGCTCAAGGATTTTCCTCCCATCAAAAGTAAGGGGAAGTGGTTGCGGAAAGAGTGGATACGGTTTTGGTTTGATTCTCGAGTGCGGTCTGTTGAGGATTTATGGATTAATACAACGGGCGATTGGAGGATCGTGAAAGCAATATACGCGGTGCCACGGAAAAAAGATGTAGTTCCTGGGCCTGCGCAACTCAAGTCGACAGAAGTTCCACCGCTAAAACTGAATTTCTTAGACAAAGTTGAGCCGGCGGTGCACCCCTATCAGGAGTCATCAATGAAGGCCGCGTTTCCTGAAGAGCTTGAAGCATGAGTCATCAGCGCCCAACCACTGGCCGGGGCTGACTGCGTCCAGTCGGTTGCCCTCGCCGCGGAAGCCGCGTCGAGAACAACCGACTGGACCGGACTTCGGCCTGTCCTTGCGCAAGCGAGCTTGCTCCAGCACAGGCCGAAGCCGGTCAGCCTCGGCCCGTTAGAACATAAAAAGGAGTAATGATGTGCAATGTTTTTGAAGTATTTCAGTCGTCTGGTGTGCCTCAGCATACAAGAATTGAAGTTCCGGAGCATAACACAAGAATATTGAGCTTCCTCTCAACACCAGGCGAGCATTTAATTATTCATGGCCCCTCTAAAACTGGCAAGTCTACCTTGTGGATCTCACAGGTTGGGGAGAAATACGCAATAAAAATTCCATGCAATGAATCAACTACACTCGAAAGCACATACCGTGATATCGCAGATGAATTAGATATATTTTTTACAAACTCCACAAGTACTGACGAAAAAGTCAAAGCTGGTTTCAAGGCAGAAATTAAAGCAAAAATATATGGATTAATTGATGGGAAGGCTGGGGGGAGTTATGGGACAGAAAGAGGTGAGCAAAAAGACATCCAACGAATAACTCCGCCAACAATAGGAGCAAGAAATATATCAAAATATCTCAAGGCAGCCGATAAACACGTTGTCTTAGAGAATATTCATTATTGTACACCTGAATTTCGTCGAGAATTGTCAAAGGATTTGCACAACTTTTCGGATTACGACTGCAAGTGGATTATCGTAGGCGTTCAGCATCAGGCCGATCAAGTATTTATTGAGAATCGTGACCTCGTTGGGAGACTTAGGGAAATTCAATCAGGTCTTTTTTCGTTGCCCCAAGTATCTGAAATACTAAAGCTTGGTGAGGAAAAATTAAGAATCAAATTTTCCGATGATATCCGTAGAAGCATCTTTGAAGAATCAGGTGGTAATGCTGCTCTTGTTCAGGATATTGCGAAAAACATATGCTTATTGTTGGAAATATTCAGCAAGCAAGACACGTTGACAGAAATATCAGATGTGAATCTTGTCTCTAGAGCATGTAAGGAAATCGCTTCTTCTTGTGCCCAAGTCTATTCAAAATTCTGCGACGATATTGTTAAGGGTGGAAGGAGTGATGGCTCTACAGAAAAATATAAATGGTTTCTAAAACTTGTTCGTGACAGATTAATTCCAACTTCAGGGTTATTAAACACTGAAGTCTATAAAATGATAGTTGAACTTGGGCATACGGATATTTCCCAAACATCTGTAACCCAAGGTCTTCAATATATGAATAAACTCCAGCAAAAACGACATATTAACCCGCCAGTGTTAGAATATGATGAAGAAAAGTCTCGTTTGTATCTCCTCGATCCCTATTTCAGATTCTGCTTACAGTGGATACCAGGTTTAATTGAAACAGACTAGATGTTCTGACCAGACGCTTAACCTGACCTCGAGAACGTCTGCGGCGCTGACGCGGCAATTCTGATGGGGCGGCAGGTTAGCTTCACGTTCCCGCGACACTTCCGCATCGCAGGAACGGGCAGTGCCCAAGCAACCCCGGCAAATGCATCGCCACCAAAGAACAAAGATGGAGACCAGATGGCGATTACTGAGACACCCAGCACCGACTATGCCCTTACCGCGTTCCTTTGGAAGTTGGCCGATGGAAGGTGGCCGATGCCCTCCGCAGGCTAATGCTGCGCAAACAGAAGCTTTCAGCAGGTACCAGGAAAAAAAATGAGACTCTGGAGAGTCGATGATCATGACCGAACAAGAACTTGAACAAGCACTGATCGGCAAACTGACCGATCTTAAATACACCCGCCGCCCCGACATCCGCGACCGCGCCGCTCTCGAAGGGAACTTCCGCAACCACTTTCAGGCCCTCAATCGCGTCCAGCTCACCGACGGCGAATTCAAGCGCCTCCTTGACGAGATCATCACCCCCGACGTCTTCACCTCCGCGACCCTGCTTCGCGAGATCAACAGCTTCATCCGCGACGACGGCACCCCGCTCAACTACACACTGGTCAACATCAAGGACTGGTGCAAAAACACCTTCGAGGTCGTCAACCAGCTCCGCATCAACACCGACTACAGTTTCCAGCGCTACGACGTGATGCTCCTGATCAACGGCATCCCCGCCGTGCAGATCGAACTCAAGACCCTCGGCATCAGCCCCCGCCGGGCCATGCAGCAGATCGTCGACTACAAAAAAGACCCCGGCAACGGCTATACCAAGACCCTGCTCTGCTTCGTCCAGCTCTTCATCGTCTCCAACCAGACCGAGACCTACTACTTCGCCAATAACAACGACCGCCATTTCGCCTTCGACGCCGATGAAAACTTCCTGCCCATCTACCAGCACGCCGCCGAAGACAACGCCCGCGCAAGGCCAGCTAGCATCCCCAATCAGCCCCAAGGGGGCGACATCCGTATAGCCAGGGGCAACGCCCCTGGATAAATATGGCGGAAGAAAACATTGAGCCCTGAAGGGGCGACATAAACCAAATAGAAACGGTTACCTATGCCGCAATCCCTATCCAATATCCTGCTCCACCTCGTATTCAGCACCAAGAACCGGGAACCGCTGATCCTTCCCGAACTGGAACCCGAACTCTACGCCTACATCGCGGCCATCCACAAAAAACTGGCCTGCCCTTTGCTGAAAATCGGCGGGACGGAAAACCATCTGCACATTCTTTGCCGGTTGGAACGCGTTGTTGCGGTGAGTAAACTATTGGAAGAAGTGAAAAAGAGTTCCTCGAAATGGATCAAAAATATAGATGATCGCCTGGCGGGTTTTGCCTGGCAGACCGGGTATGGTGCCTTTTCTATCGGCATGTCCAATGTGGAAGCGTTGGAGCAATACATCGCACGGCAAAAGACGCACCATCAACAGGTGAGTTTTGAAGACGAGTATCGAGCGTTGTTGAAAAAATACCGCGTCGAATGGGACGAGAAATATGTCTGGGATTGATGCGTATGCCGCCCTTTCAGGGCTGGTTGGATTTTTTACCCAAGCCCAGGGGCGTTGCCCCTGGCTATATGGATTTCGCCCCGTTGGGGCGGAATGGCAACGGCCGGAGAATATCGAGCGGTACGCCCGGCGGGTTTCAATGGAGGAGATCAAAGAGAACGACTACAACCTGGACATCTCGCGCTATGTCGGCAAGGCCGAGCCGGAATCCGCCATCGACCTGGATGACGTCCATCGGGAAGGATATCCAGGAGTCAGCGGCAAAACACAACGAGTCCCTGAAGGAACTGGGACTTGCCCCATTGTCGTCCGTTCACGAATCCAAGTAAAGTTTTCAGGTTATTAGGCTGCGGCGTGTCCAGGGGGATTTCCCGGTAAGGGCCTGCAAACATCGAAATCGAAATCGCGATCGTGATCGAAATCGAAATCGATTTCCGGCAACTTTCCGATTTCGATACCGATTCAAAACGCTCGCGGCTCGAGAACAAATCCGTCCTGCCGGCTTGCTTTTCAACCCTTGTCAGTCCACTCCAAAACCATTACAGTTTCGTCTCCTTTATCAACTGACACGAGGTGAGCACGTTCATGCAAAAGAAGAAAAATTCGCGCACCGTGTACATCGTGGCCTTGGCGCTCTTTCTGGTCGGCTTCGGGACGTTGCTGATGGCCGGGCTGAAACAGAACAGCATTTATTTTTTGAATGTTTCCGAGGCATTGGCCATGCCTGCGGAGGATATTCAGCAGATTCGTCTGTTCGGGACCGTGGCCGGGGACGGCTTGGTTTTTGATCCCCAGCATATGGGGGTCCGGTTTATGCTGGCGGACAGCGACGATGCGTCGCAGCGCATCCCGGTTCAGTATCGGGGCGTGGTCCCGGATCTGTTCGAGCCCGGGGCCGAGGTGATTCTGGAAGGCGGGTACTTGATCCAGGAAGGGGTCTTCAACGCCAAGACCCTGATGACCAAGTGTCCTTCGAAGTACGAGGCCGAGAACCGGCCCGGATGAGTTTTCCCCCTATTCCTTCTGCAGAAGCGGTCCGCGAGTGACGTGAGCGGGCCGTTTTTTTTGGAGCGCATTCATGCACATTATTCCGTATTACAGTCTTCTGGCCGCCCTGTTGCTTTCGTTGCTGGCGGCCGCGGCCTGCGTCCATCAAGCCTGGGAGGGCCGGTCCAAGGTGCTGCCCTGGGTGGAGAACGCCCAGATCGTGATCTGCACTCTGGTGACCATCAGCTCGTTCTTCCTGCTCTGGGCGTTTTACGTCAAGGACTTCTCCCTGCTCTACGTCAGTCGCTACTCCGATTTGACCCTGCCGCTGTTCTACCGGCTGACCGCCTTCTGGGCCGGGCAGGCCGGGTCCATGTTGTTTTGGGCGTGGCTGGTGGTGATTTGCGGGACGATCATTCTCTTCACCAGACGATATCGGCTGCTCAGCGGCCAGACCCGGATCTTTTTCTGGATTTTCTTTTTGGGAATCCAGGCCTTTTTTATGTACCTGCTCACCGGGCATCAGAATCCCTTCATGGAAATCTCCCCCGCGCCGTTGGACGGCCAGGGGTTGAACCCGCTGCTCCAGCACCCGGGGATGATCATCCATCCGCCCACCCTGTTCATCGGGTACGCCGGGTTCACTATTCCGGCCTGTCTGGCTTTGGCCTGCTGGATCACCGGGGAAAAGCAGTCCTGGATCCAGATCGCCCACAACTGGACCCTGACCGCGTGGATTTTCCTCTCCGCCGGGATCATCATCGGCGGATGGTGGGCCTACCTGGAGCTGGGATGGGGCGGTTACTGGGCCTGGGACCCGGTGGAAAACGCCTCCCTGATCCCCTGGCTCAGCGCCACGGCCTTCCTGCATACGGCCATTGTCGGCCAGGGCCGCAAGGCCCTGGGCAAGACCAACGTGCTGCTGATGGTTCTGACTCTGGTGCTGTGCTTCATGGCCACCTACCTGGTGCGCAGCGGGGTGATCGACTCCCTGCACGCCTTTGGCGACGGCGGGGTCGGCAATCCGCTGATGCTGTTCATGATGTTCAGCATGGCGGTCACGGCTCTGGTCCTGTTTTTCGGCCCGGCCCGGGATGATCGCCCCTTGAGCGGGCTGGCCAGCCGGCAAGGGTTGCTGGTGGTCACGGCCTGGGTTTTTCTGACCTTGGGCCTGGTGGTCCTCATGGGCACCTTCTGGCCGGTGATCAGCAAGCTCTGGACTCCGAATCCCATGGGTCTGGACGCCGGGTTCTACAACCGGGTTTGCTTGCCGCTCTTCGCGGTGATCGGCGCGATCCTGGTGATCTGCCCCTGGATCCAGTGGAAGGAGGGCGTGCGCCACGGCAAATGGCTCGCGGTCCTGGCCGGGATCTGGCTGGCCCTGGGCGTGGTGCTCTGGCTCAACGGGATTCGCATCCCTCTGGCCCTGGTCGGGGCCAGCGCGGGGTTGGCCATGGTGGTCAGTATCGTGATGCTGTTTATTGTGGACCCGTCCCTGCGGAAGCGGCGTACGGCCTGGGGGGCCTACGGGGTGCATCTGGGCGTGGCCCTGATGTTTCTGGGCGTGGCCATTTCCGGCCCGTACAAGGTGGAGGCCGAGGCCGTGCTCGCTCCCGGCGAATCCATGACCATCCAGGATTACACCATCACCTATGTGGGCATGGAAACCTGGAGCACCCCGGCCATGATGGTCTATGCCTCCCGGCTGGAGGTTTCCCGGGACGGCAAGGTCATCGGCGAGTTGGCCCCGCAGAGACGCTCCTACCGGACCTGGGATCGGCCCCATGCCAAAATCGACACGCGCTTCAGCCTGGGCGTGGAACTCTACGCCACACTGCTGGGCTTTACCGAGGACGAGATCATCAGCCTGAAAATGAGCACCCAGCCTTTGGTGAACTGGATCTGGATCGGTTGCGTCCTTCTGTGTCTGGTGGGGTTTGCCGCATTGCGCACGTCCAAGGGCAAGGACCGGGAAACCAACGCCGGAGCTGATGCGGCCACCGCCTGAAGGCGGTGATGCGCCGTGGCTTCGTAAGCAGTGGCCCTGAATGACCCAAAGTGAACCAGCACTCGTCAGCCTGAACGGGGTTGGCCATTTTTTCGGCCAACGCCTGGTTTTTCGCCAGGTCACCCTGGGCGTCGCGCCGGGCGAGGTGCTGCTGGTTCTGGGGCCCAACGGGGCCGGGAAGTCTACGTTGCTGCAGATCATCGCCGGGCTGCTGACCCCTGGAAGCGGGGACATGGCCTGGAATCTTGAACACGGCGAAATCGGCTATCTCGGCCACGGTACCTGCGTGTATCCGTTTTTGAGCGCCTCGGAGAATCTTTTTTTCTGGGCCAGGATGCACGGCATGACGCCCTCCATCCCGGATATCTCCGCGGTCCTGGACCGGGTGGAACTGAAAGCCGCGGCCCTGGAGCGGGCCGGCACCTTTTCCCGGGGCATGGCCCAGCGGCTCAGCTTGGCCCGCGTCCTTCTGCTCAACTCCCGGATGCTGCTCCTGGATGAACCGGCCACGGGTCTGGACACGGCGTCCCGGACCATATTGGACCGGGAGATCGGCCAGGCCAGGGATCGCGGGGCCGCGGTCATCTGGGTCAGCCACGATGCCCGGCGGGATGCCCACCTGGCGGACCGGGTACTGGTACTGCAAGGCAAGCGGCAGGCCTTTCTGGGGAGCGCGAACGACTACTTGGAGTGGTCCGGTGATGCCTAGGCTTCCCAGGTTTCTGGTTCTGGCGCGCAAGGATCTGGGGCTGATGCTCGGCCTGGGTCTGGGTTTGGCCCAGACGGTCCTGCTGGGGCTGCTGATCATCTTCGTCTTCAGTCTTTCCCTGCCCGTGGGCGAGACCATGACCGGCCAGGCCGCCGCGGCAATTTTCTGGCTGGCCTCGGTCTTCGGCCTGGTCCTGCTGTTCAACGCTTTGTATCACCTGGAGGAGGCCAACGGCGTCCGTCTGGGGCTGCTTTTGGCACCCGTCAGTCCGGGGACCGTGTTCCTGGGCAAGGCCTTGGCCGGGGCCGCGCTGCTGCTGCTGGCCCAGGTTTTTTTTGTGCTCGGGCTGGTGGTTTTTCTCGGCCAATCCCTGTATGGCCAGTGGGCATTGGCCCTTGGCCTGGTACTGGCCGTGGACCTGGGCCTGGTTGTTCTGGGTTCCCTGCTGGGTGCGCTCAGCCAGGGTCAGGCGGCCAGAGAGTCCCTTCTCAGCGTGATTCTCTTCCCGCTGTTGGTGCCCCTGCTCTTGGGCGGCGTCAAGCTGGGTGGGGGGCTGTTGTCCGGGGTCGGGTTCCAGGACGATTCCCAATGGCTGACCTTGATTCTGGCCTTCGACGCCCTGTTCGCCGCGGTGGCGTTGATTCTGTTTCCCCTGGTCTTCCGGGAGGGATGAGCCGCTCATGAAAAATTCCGCCTTGCTTTCGACCCTGGCCGTGGTAGCCGCGCTGACCCTGGTGGCCGCGCATCTGGCCATCTGGCTGCATGCCCCGGTGGAGGCGACCATGGGGCTGGTGCAAAAGATATTCTACCTCCATCTGCCCCTGGCCTGGTGGGCCCTGCTCAGTTTTTTTCTGGTCTTCGTGGGCAGCGTGGGCGTGCTGGTGCGCAAAACCCCGGTCTGGGACGCCCTGGCCGGCGCGGCCGCGGAGCTGGGCGTTTTGTTCAGCGGTCTGGCCCTGATCACCGGTTCCCTGTGGGCCAGGCCCATCTGGAACGTCTGGTGGACCTGGGACCCCCGGCTGACCACGGCCCTGATCATGTGGTTCGTGTACATGGGCTACCTGGTGCTGCGCACCTCCCCGATCCCCGAGGTCAAACGCCGGACCCTCTGCGCGGTGCTGGGCATCGTGGCCTTCGTGGACATCCCGCTGGTCTTTTTCTCCACCCGGTTGTGGCGCAGCATTCATCCGTCCGTGATGTCCTCTTCCGGAGGGGGCATGGAACCCGAAATGTGGCAGGCCATGGGCGTTTCCCTGGCGGGAGTTGGCCTGCTTTGGGTTGTCTTGGTTGGCCTGCGCGTCAGACAGATTCTGGCTCAGGACCGTCTGGACGGCCTTTGGGCCGCCCGACTTTAAGTCGTTCCGGGAGCGACGAACCCTGAGTCTCCGGGCGTCGAAAGCCCACGCGTATTCGTATCGTCAACGGTTCTCCGTCGACATTGAGCCTTCTCTTTTTTTCTCGATTCTCGCCGACCATGTTTCACCAGTTCAAAAATCCCAAACTCTACGTCATGTTCCTGACCGACGGCCTGCTGTTCGCCCTGGCCATGGTCCTGAGCTATCTGATTCGCTTTGATTTCCATGTGGATGACCTCTACCAGGCGCAGATGATTCACTTGGTGATGATCGCCCTCCCGCTGAAACTGGTGGTGTTCACCGTTTTCGGGCTGTACCGCGGCATGTGGCGGTACACGGGGTTGGGCGATTTGTGGCATGTGGTCCAGGCGGCGTTGATCAGCAGCCTGCTTCTGGTGGCCCTGATGTTCACCTGGAACCGCCTGGAAGGGTATCCGCGCACGGTGTTCGTGCTGGACGCGGCCTTTACCATGCTTTTTGCCGGAGGGCTGCGGATGGTGATCCGGTCCGGTTACACCATGCAGGGCAGTATTCGCAATTTCCCCTGGTGCGTTCCCCTGCGGCGCACGCCCAAGGGCAAGCGAGTGCTGATCCTGGGGGCCGGGGACGCCGGGGAGAAGATTCTGCGGGAGATCCAGGAAAATCCGGACCTGGATCATCACGTGCTGGGCTTTCTGGACGACGATCCGGGCAAGCGGGGACGAACTCTGCACGGGGTTCCGGTACTGGAAGAAATCTCCATGCTGCCGTACGTGGTGGAAAAGTTGGTGCCGGATGAACTGCTGATCGCTCTGCCCTCGGTCAGCGGCACCCGGATGCGTTCCATCGTCGAGTTGTGCAAACAGGTGGGCATCCCTTTCAAGACGTTGCCGGTGATCGGAGAGATCATCGACGGCAAGGTCAGCGTCCGCTCCCTGCGGGAGGTCAATTTTCAGGATTTGCTGGGCCGACCGGCCGTAATCCTTGATAATGAAGGCATCCGGGGGATCCTGGCCGACAGGACCATCCTGGTCACGGGATGCGGCGGATCCATCGGCTCGGAACTGTGTCGCCAGATTATCCGCTACGCGCCCAGGAGGCTGATCCTCCTGGACTCCGGTGAGACCAACCTCTACGCCATTCAGATGGAACTGGAGCATGAGCATCGTTTCACGGCCTATGTCCCGGTATTGGGGCAGGTGCAAGACGAGGCCCTGATGGAGGACGTGTTCACCGCCTATGCCCCGGAGGTGGTCTTCCACGCGGCTGCCTACAAACACGTTCCCATGCTGGAGAACAATCCCTGGCAGGCGGTGTCAACGAATATCGTCGGCAGCAAGGTGGTCATGGAGAAGTCTCTGGCCCACGGGGTGCAGCGCTTCGTGCTGGTCTCCACGGACAAGGCGGTGCGGCCCACCAACGTAATGGGCGCCAGCAAGCGGGTGGCCGAGCTGCTGTTGCGGGGCATCCAGAACGGCCGGACCCGGTTCATGGCCGTGCGCTTCGGGAACGTGGTGGGGTCGTCCGGCTCGGTGATCCCCCTCTTTCGCCGCCAGATCGAACTGGGCGGGCCGGTGACCGTGACCCATCCGGAAATGATCCGCTACTTCATGACCATTCCCGAATCCGTGCAGTTGATCCTGCAAAGCGCGACCCTGGGCAAGGGCGGGGAAATTTTCGTTCTGGACATGGGCACGCCGGTACGCATCCTGGACATGGCCCGTGACCTGATCCGACTTTCCGGGAAAGTGCCGGATGTGGACATCCCCATCGTGATTACCGGGCCCCGGGAGGGAGAGAAGCTCTTTGAGGAATTGATCACCGAAACCGAGGGCGTGGACAGCACCAGTCATGAGAAAATCATGGTCCTGCGCGAGGACGGCCAAAACGGCGAGACCGAGGACTGGAACGTTCGGTTGGCGGCTCTTTACGGATTGCTGGGCCAGCTCCAGGAAGCGGCCGGGCGGCACGACGCCGTCGCGATCAAGGACATCCTCGGTCGAGTCGTCCCGGAGTACAAGGCGCAGTGCGGGCATCCGCTGTTTGTCTCCACTGATGTGGAGGAAAAGGCCGCCTTGGAGTCGGTGATGGAGAGCGCCGGGGGAAACCCAACCGAAAGCCTGAAGGAGAGGGCATGAGTGGAAACACCATCGGGCGCGTCTTTTGCCTGACCACCTTTGGCGAGTCCCATGGTCCCGGCCTGGGCGGCGTGGTGGACGGCTGTCCGGCGGGGATCGCCCTGGACGAGGCCGTGATCCAGCGGGAACTGGACCGCCGCAAGCCGGGCCAGGGGCTGGGGACCACCAGCCGCAAGGAGGCCGACAGGGTCCGGCTGCTCTCCGGAGTGTTTGAGGGCAGGACAACGGGCACGGCCATCGGCTTCTTCATTGCCAACGAGGACCAACGTTCTCGGGATTACGGACCGCTGGAGTTCCTACACCGCCCGGGACACGCGGACATCACGTATCAGGCCAAGTACGGAATTCGGGATTACCGCGGCGGTGGACGGTCCTCGGGCCGGGAGACCGTTTGCCGGGTGGTGGGCGGAGGCATTGCCCAGGAGGTCCTGGCCGCGCAGGGCGTCACCGTGACCGCGTACACGGTGGAACTGGGCGGTATCGGGCTGGAGAGCGTGAACCATAATAGTGAGGCGGATTCCGGAACAAGCCGGAGAGTGAATCTGGACGGCGTGGCAAATCGTTCGTTTTTTGCGGCCCATGCCGGGCTGGTCGGACCCTGGGAGGAGCGAATTAAAGAGGTTCGCGGCCAGGGCGACACCCTTGGCGGGATCGTTGAGATTCAGGCCCTGGGGGTTCCGGCGGGCTTGGGCGAGCCCGTATTGGACAAGCTGGACGCCCGTCTCGCGTATGCCCTGATGGGCGTGGGCGCGGTCAAGGGCGTGGAAATCGGGGCCGGGTTCGCGGCGACCCGGATGCTGGGCAGCGCGAACAACGACCCGATCCTCGCAGGGGGATTCGCTTCCAACAACGCCGGAGGCGTTCTCGGCGGGATCAGCTCTGGTCAGCCCCTGGTGATCCGGGTCGCGGTCAAGCCCATCCCCTCCATTGCCAAGCCTCAGACCACCGTGGACCGGCACGGCCGGGAGCACGAGCTGCATATCGGCGGTCGCCACGACATCTGCGCCATCCCCCGGATCGTTCCGGTGCTCAAGGCCATGGTCTGCCTGACCCTTGCTGACATGCTCCTGCTGCACCGCACGGCGAGGCATTCGCGGTCGTAAGTTTTCCCAATAATACTCTCCCCTGGAGGTAGTCTCATGAGCACCTTGACGGCAACATCCGCCTGGAAGACCCTGGCCAGCCAGGCCGAGGTCATGAAGCGTCGGCACATGCGAGATCTTTTTGCTGAGGACGCCGGTCGGTTCGAGCGATTCTCGGCCACGGTGAATGATATTCTCGTGGATTACTCCAAGAATCTCATCGTTGAAGAAACCATGAACCGCTTGCTGGACTTGGCTCGGGAAGCCGAGGTGGAGACGTGGCGGGGCAGGATGTTCGGCGGGGAACGGATCAATTTTACGGAAAACCGGGCTGTTTTGCATGTGGCGCTGCGCAATCGGTCCGAGCGGGCGATCAAGGTTGACGGGCGGGACGTGATGGCGGATGTCCGGGCTGTGTTGGCCAAGATGCGCACCTTCAGCGACGCAGTCCGGGATGGACTATGGCTGGGGTTTACCGGCAAGCGGGTTCGAGACGTGGTCAACATCGGCATCGGCGGATCGGACCTGGGGCCGTACATGGTCAGCGAAGCGCTGAAGCCCTACGGCCATCCGGACCTGCGGATGCATTTCGTGTCCAATGTGGACGGCACGCACATCGCCGAAACCCTGAAGCTGTGCGATCCGGAAACCACGCTGTTCCTGGTGGCCTCCAAGACCTTCACCACCCAGGAAACCCTGACCAACGCACACACGGCCAAAGATTGGCTGCTGCGCGCTCTGACCGACCCGGCGGCCGTGGCCAAACACTTCGCGGCCATGTCCACGAACACGGAGAAAGTTCGCGAATTCGGCATCGACCCGGCGAACATGTTCGAGTTCTGGGACTGGGTCGGTGGGCGCTACTCCCTGTGGTCGGCCATCGGGCTGCCCATAGCCGTGTTCATCGGCATGGACCGTTTCGAGGAACTGCTGGACGGGGCCTTTGCCATGGACGAGCATTTCCGGAGCGCTCCGCTGGAACGCAACGTGCCGGTGATTCTGGCCTTGCTGGGTATCTGGTACAATAATTTTCTGGGCGCCCAGAGCCATGCTATTTTGCCCTATGACCAGTACCTGCACCGTTTTCCGGCCTATTTTCAGCAGGGCGACATGGAAAGCAACGGCAAGCGGGTCACTCGGGACGGCGAGACGACGGATCATTCCACAGGTCCGGTGATCTGGGGCGAGCCCGGAACCAACGGGCAGCACGCCTTTTATCAGCTCATTCACCAGGGCACCAAGCTGATCCCGGCGGACTTTCTGGCTCCGGCTCAGAGCCACAACCCCCTGGGCGACCATCACGAAATCCTGCTCTCCAATTTCTTCGCCCAGACCGAGGCCCTGATGCGCGGCAAGACCGAGGCCGAGGCGCGCCGGGAACTGGAGGCCTCGGGCATGGACCGGTCGCGGATCGAAAAGATCCTGCCGCACAAGGTGTTTCCGGGCAATCGGCCCACCAACTCGATCCTCTTTCCAAAGCTGACGCCCCACGTCCTGGGCAGCCTGATCGCGCTGTACGAGCACAAGATTTTCGTCCAGGGCGTCATCTGGCGGATCAACTCTTTTGATCAATGGGGCGTGGAGCTGGGCAAGGAACTGGCCAAGGCCATCCTGCCGGAACTGTCCGGGAACGGTCCTGTATCCGGACATGACGCGTCCACCAACGGGCTGATCGCTGCGTATAAACAGATGCGTGGGTGATCATGAAATCACTAATCCCTATCCAACATCAGTACGCCGACGAACTCAGCCATTGCTACGGTTGCGGTCGGAACAATCCGGACGGGCTGCACGTGAAAAGCTTCTGGGACGGGCAAACGTCCGTGGCCATGTTTACGCCCAAACCGGAGCATATCGCCGTGCCGGGGTTTGTGTATGGCGGACTGCTGGCTTCGCTGGTGGACTGCCACGGCGTGGGGACGGCCGCCGCGGCGGGAGCTGACCGCGCCGCAGGCGAGCCTCTGGGGCGATATGTCACCGCCTCATTGCACGTGGATTTTCTCAAGCCCACCCCGTTGGGCGCGGAACTGGAGCTGCGCGGACGGGTCCGGGAGCGCAAGCGACGCAAGCTGGTGGTGGAGGTGGAAGTTCTGGCAAATGGCGTGGTCACGGTCCGTGGTGAAGTGGTGGCCGCGCCCATGCCCGCGAATATGGAATCGCAAGGTTGATCTCCTTGGATGACGTAACGCAAAAAGGCGGCCCAAAAGGCCGCCTTTTTGCATTACGGGAAACATCCGAGAGCAGCTATTTCCGGAACTATTTCCGGAACAGCGTTGTGAATTGCCCGTAGCCCTCCTGCTCCAAATCTTCCTGGGGGATGAAGCGCAGGGCTGCGGAATTGATGCAGTAGCGCAGGCCGGTGGGCTCCGGACCGTCGGGGAAGACGTGGCCCAGGTGGGAGTCGGCGTGTTTGCTGCGGACCTCGGTGCGGCGCATGAACAACTTGCGGTCCACGTGCTCGGTAATGTTCTCAGCGACCAAGGGCTTGGAGAAGCTGGGCCATCCCGTGCCGGAATCAAACTTGTCCAGGGTGCTGAACAGCGGCTCTCCGGAGACCACGTCCACATAAATTCCCGGACGTTTGTTGTCCCAGTAGGCGTTCTTGAAAGGCGGTTCCGTACCATTCTCCTGGGTGACCTGGAACTGGAGCGGGGTTAGCTTGGCTTGCAGCGCGTCACGGGAAGGCTTGACGAACGGGGCGGCAAATCCCTTGGCCGTGGAGCGCGGCTGGACCACGGTGTCGCTCCAATGCGCGTCCAGGAAGGGTTGACGACCGGATAGCACCCGGTATCGCTGATAGTGGGCCGGGTTGGTTTCGGAGTAATTCTGGTGGTAGTCCTCGGCGGGATAGAAGGCTTGGGCCGGAAGGATCAACGTGGCCGCGGGCTTGGAGAACCGGCCGGAGGCATCAAGGGCCTGCTTGGAGGCTTCGGCTGCGATGCGCTGGGACTCGTCGTTGTAGAAGACGGCGGTCTTGTACTGCGATCCGCGATCCGCGAACTGACCGCCGGGATCCGTGGGATCGATGGAGCGCCAAAAGGCGTCCAGGATTTCGGAGTAGGACGTCTTAGTGGGATCAAAACGGACCTGGACCGCCTCGACATGGCCGGTACCGCCGCCGACCACCTGCTCATAGGTGGGGTGTTCCACGGTTCCTCCGGTGTAGCCGGAAATCGCTTCCAGGACGCCGTCCAGGTTGCGGAGGTCGGATTCCAGACACCAGAAGCACCCGCCGGCCAGGGTGGCAGTCTGGATGGTTTCAGGGGCGTGCTGCATGGTTCTCTCCTTGGCTTCAGCCATGGTTGTCGCGATCATCAGGTTCAGAATCGTAATCAGTGCCATGATAGTGGATGTGTATGTGCCTGTGTGTTTGCTCATTCTTGTCTCTTGCGTGGAAAGTTTGTCGGAGTCGATCAAATAAGATCGGGAACCGATATGGCAAGAAGGTGTGTGCGACTGGGTGGAGAAAAACAGTGCCGGAAGCCTTTTTAGGCAAGGAGATTGTGGGGCGGTGGAGTCGGGAAATGACTCAAAGGCATGGACAAGACGCATTCATGTATGCGCACGTGAAGCGTCGTGCGGGGTGGTCGGGGCCCTGAGGGAGGGCGTCGTCGGAGGGGAGGCGGTGCTGCTACTTTCTGCCGCTTCCCCGGCAGTGCGGGCACAGTCCGAACAGGTACATTTTGTGGCCGGTCAAGGTAAAGTCGTGATCCTTGGCCAGTTGTTCCTGGAGGCTTTCAATCTGGTGGTCCACGACTTCTTCGCTGCGTCCGCAACTGGTGCAGATCAGGTGGTCGTGATGGGCTTGCCCGAAGGTCGGCTCGTAGCGGGAGACGCCGTCCCCGAAGTTGACCTCCCGGGCGATCCCGGAGTCGGAGAGCAGCTTCAGGGTCCGGTAGACGGTGGCTTGCCCGACACGCGGATCGATCTGCTTGACCAGATTGTAGAGTTCCTCGGGGGAGACGTGGTCCTTCGTGTTCCAGAAAACATCGAAAATCAGGCCACGCTGGGCGGTGAACTTGAGCTTTTTCTTGCTCAGGAAGTGGAAAAACTGATTGCGCGCATCGTGCATGGTAGGCATCTCCAAGGAAAGATTGATTTTGCTCTACAGCGCATCACATCCTCTGTCAATGTATGCCCTATAGTGCGGGTGCGGGTAAAAAATAAGTAATTTCAATGTATTGACATTGAGGCCAAGAGAATTTATGGGTGTATGGCCATGACGCGCCAGTTAGTTAAGTGGGGTTCCAGCTTCTAAAGTCGGCCAAGAATGGAATGTACTAAGTGGTTGCATATCGGATGGCGCGAAAGAAAGGAAGACTTGCGTTCGACAGCGGATGGAAAAATGAAGGGCCGAGGCCCCCAGTCCCTCTGATTCCTCGACTTTTGGAGCGTTTCATGACCAAGAACAGTCAATGCCCGCGAATCCGAATCAATACCAAATTTTGTACATGTACGCACCAGGGCTGCCCGAAGCATGGGCTATGCTGTGAGTGCCTGCACTACCATCGCCAGCGTCGCGAACTGCCGGCATGTTATTTCACCGAGGATGAAGAACGTTCCTACAATCGAAGCATCGAATTTTTCGTGCAAAGACGTACGCCCAAATGACACTTCGCCTGAACCCCATGGACTCCTTGAACATGGGGTGCCTGAAACATCTTCTCGGCATCGTGGCCAACACCTTTGACGCTTACTCGGCGGTGCTGTTCCTGCCCGACGAGGAAGGGGTTCTGAGGATGGCGGCGCATTTCAGCCTCGGGGACGACCTGGCCGAGGGAGCGGAGGTCGTGCCTGGCAAGGGGTTGGTGGGCTGGATTTTACGCAACGATCAGCCGCTCCTGGTCAACAACTTCGAGTTGCAGACCGAATCTTTGGGATACTACTCCGGGCGAAGCGAATCCGCGGTCAAGTCGTTCATGGGATGCCCCTTGCGCGACGGGCAGGGGATCGTCTGCGTGGACAGCAAGAAAAGCTACTCCTTCAGCACCAAGGACCAAAAAATCCTGCATCAGTTCGCGGAATTCATTTCCAAATTGCAGTTGGACTCCTGCCGCCAGGAGACCAATAGGCAGGATTTCGTCTATTACCAAGCCTTGCGGGAACTTCAGGAGCTTCGCCAACGGTATCCGCTTTGGTCCGCCTATCTGCATCAATTCCTCCATATCCTGGCCCGCACCACGCAGATCAAACACGTGGCCCTGGCCGCGCGAGACGAGTACGGTCAAAATTTTTTCATCGAGGGCTGGACGGACGACTTTCCCATCGCTCAGCGTTCGAAAAGCGAGAAATATCCCTTCGGCAGCGGACTTGTGGGCTGGGTGTTCAAAAACGAAAAACCGGTCTTTTCCGCGGATGCCGAGTCCGGGCATACCGGGGCGACCCTTTTCGCCAAGGACGTCATCGGGGGACTGGCCTTGCACACCGTGATCTGCCTCCCGCTGAGCGTGCACAAGCGGACCAGGGCGGTACTCATTCTCGCCGACGAGGCCCCTCGAGATATCGCCGATGAAATGCGGTTCTTTTTGCGTCTGGTAACGGAATATCTGGAGTTTTTTCTGGAAAATCTCTATCTCAAAAACCAGGTGAGCAAGCTGCAATCCCAACTCTCCCCTAAAACGTCCCCGATCTTTCGAAATATCGACGGCCAGGACTTGCCACCAAGCTGAGGCGGCTGTATCAGTTCTGACGGCCTTGTCGTGAGTCGCGGGCGATCTTCAGGGCTTGCGATATATTTTCGCGTTCCGCAGGCCATCCGGCCCGACTTGGTTTTCGTGCCTCGTTTCGGTTGCTTCCGGCTTTCGCCGCACACTATCCGTAATCCACAAGGTGGACTGCCACGATGTTTTTTCAACGTTTTTTTTCGTTCATGAGCAAGGACCTGGCCATGGACCTGGGTACGGCCAACACCCTGGTCTATACGCCCAAAGACGGGATTGTCCTGAACGAGCCGTCCGTCGTAGCCCTGGACAACCGAAGTGGAAACGTGCTTGCGGTGGGCAGAGAGGCCAAGGAGTTTCTGGGGCGGACCCCGAAAAGCATCCGGGCCATTCGTCCGCTGAAGGACGGAGTCATCGCGGACTTCGAGGTCACCAAGGAGATGATCGCCTACTTCGTGCGCAAGGTGATCCGAGGGATGCGGCTGGTCAAGCCGATGATCATCATCGGCGTGCCGGCGGGCATTACGCAGGTGGAAAAGCGGGCGGTCATCGAGTCCGGGACCCAGGCCGGAGCCCGGGAAGTCCGGTTGATCGAGGAGCCGATGGCCGCGGCCATCGGCGCGGGGTTGCCCATTGATCAGCCCATCGGGAACATGGTCGTGGACATAGGCGGCGGCACCACCGAGGTGGCCGTGCTTTCGCTTTCTTCCGTGGCCTACTCCGAGTCCGTGCGTATTGCCGGGGACGAGATGAACGAGGCGATTCAGCGGTACGTTCAGGACAAGTACCAGATGCTGATCGGTGAAAACATGTCTGAAAGGGTCAAAATTTTCATCGGCTCGGCTTATCCGTTGAAGACACCGCTTTCCATCGAAGTCGGGGGGAAAAACATGGTGGACGGCAATCCCCGCACCCTGACCTTGCATGACGCTGAAATCCGAGAGGCGATCCAGGAGCCGGTCAACGCCATCGTCCTGGCGGTTCGCAGGGCTCTGGAAAAGACCCCGCCGGAACTGGTGGCCGACGTGGCCACCAACGGCCTGTACCTGGCCGGAGGCGGAGCGCTGCTCAAGGGACTGGACGATCGTATTTCCGAAAGTTCCCATATCCAGGTGATCAAGGACGACGATCCGCTGACCACCGTGGTGCGTGGCGTGGGGAAGGTGCTTGAGGACCAGAAGCGGTACGCTTCTGTGTTCATCAATTAGTATTCATCCGAAAACGGCCCTTTTTCCTTTTGGCTGCGTCAGTCTTCACAATTATTTCGTCAACGTATTGCTATACGCCTCATCATAATTGATTGACTTCCTTGGCAAAAAAAATGCTCGTTTCCGAATTAAAAACCGGCAGTTTCAGCATCCGGAAACAAAAGAATTTCCGGATGGAAACCAATTAGCGCGGACCGTTGGTCCGCCCTTCTTTTTCCTTCAGTAATTCCGCAAGTTTGGCGTCCATCGCCTCCAGGCGACTTTCAAGTTTCAGCCAGACCTTGGCCGGGTCCTCTTTTGTCCCTTCCTCAATGGCCTTTTCCTCCATCGCCCCGACGATGATTCCCACCACCAGATTGATGACCGTGTACGTGGTCACGATGATGAACGGCACGAAGAACATCCAGGCGTACGGGTAGACTTCCATCACCGGTCGGACGATGCCCATGGACCAGCTTTCCAGAGTCATGATCTGGAACAAGGTGTATAACGAGCCGCCGATGGAGCCGAACCACTCGGGGAAGGCTGCCGAGAAGAGTTTGGTGGAGATCACAGCGCCGACGTAGAAGATGATGCCCACGATGCCGGCCACGGAACTGACTCCGGGCAGGGCGTGGAGCATGGCCGCGATGACCCGGCGCATGTTGGGCAGGGCGGAGATCATCCGCATCACCCGCAGCACGCGCAGCGATCGCAGCACTGCCAATCCTCCATGGCTGGGTACCAGGGAGATGGCCACCACCAGGAAATCGAACACGTTCCATCCTTCCCGGAAGAAGTTTCGGCGCTGGGCGTACAGCTTCAGTCCGATCTCTACGATGAAAATGGTCAGGCATATCCGGTCGATGCCCAGAAGCAACGGGCCGGCCAGTTCCATGGCCCAAGCCGAGGTTTCCAGGCCGAGAACGATGCCGTTGATGATAATCACGAAAATAATAGCATTCTGAAATCGGCTGTTCTGAACGAGGTTCAGGATTCGATCGCGGGTGGTGGTGCTGGGTGTGATGGTCATGCGGTTGGTTCGTTGGGTGATGGTTGAGGAAGTAAGGTCAGGACGATTTCTGGAACTCTATGGTGAGATGCCTGGGTTCCCAAGCTCCGCCCCAGAAGGAAAAGGCCTCGCTGCTGTGAAACGCGGAACGTACCGTGACATGCTCCTGGCCGCTGATGGACAGGCCGTCCTTTTTCAGACCGAGGTCCACGAAATATTCCATGTCCGCGACCAGCAGGTGCACGGTTTTCGGCTCCGCTCCGGCCGGGATGGGACAGGGGACGAAAAAGTCGTAGACCACCTGGTGGCCCTGGATGGAGGCCCGGAAGTCCGTGACCGAGGCCACGTGGAAGGGGGAGCCGTTGACCTTGATCTGAATGAAGTAGTCGTATTCGCTCAGATACTCGAACGCTCCCTGGCGGACCTCTTCGATTTCCTCGGCGGAAAAGACGCCGTCTCCGTCCGCGTCGAACATTTCCATGATTTGGCTGCTGAACATTTCGTCAAATGTCCAGCGGTGCTGAAAGCCAACCAGCCCCGCGGCGTCGAACCGGGCCTCAATGCCGTAATCCACCCATACGTGGGGATGGGCCCGGGCTGGTTGAGCGGTCATAAAGAGCAGCGTGGTCACGGCCAGAAAGAGGCTGATCCAACGGAGCCGGTGCATGGCGTTGTTCCTTGGCTGTACCGATGAGGTTAATCCTCTTGAAAAAGACCATCCGGCCCACCCACGACCACCGTGACCACCCGGTCCATCGCCAGTCGACGGGCCAGGGCGTCTCCGGCGTCTTCCCGAGTGACCCGCGCGACGTGGTCGGTGTACGTGGTCAGGTAGTCCGGCGCAAGGTTGTAGAATCCGATCATCCCCAAAGTCGCCGCGATGTCGCTGTTGGAGGCCAGGCCCAAGGGAAAGCGGCCAATGATGTTATCCTTGGACGCGGCCAGTTCCTCCTCGGTCACTCCATCGTTGATGAAGGCGGCCAGGGCGTCGCGCAGCACGTTCAAAGCGTTTGCGGCCTGATGGACCCCGGTCTGCATGGTGATCAGGAACGGACCTTCCGCTGCCATGGGTTGAATGTGGCTGGAAACGGAGTAGGCCAGTCCGCGCTCGGTGCGCACGTCCTGAAAGAGTCGGGAGGTGAACCCGCCGCCTCCGAAAACGTGATTGGCCACGCTCAGGGAAAAACGGTCCGGGTCGTCCAGGCGCAGGAGCGGTGTGCCCATGAATATATGGGCCTGCTCCGAGGGAAAGGGAATGTGCTCCAGGATCGGTTTGGACGGCATTTCCGGTGAGGGCAGGGCCGCTGGTCGTTCGCCCTGGGGCAGCGCCTCGCCGATGCGTTGGCTCAATGCCTGTGCGGCGTTCATGGACAGGTCGCCGGTCAGGGCCAGGACGGCGTTTTGCGCGGTGTAGTGGCGTTGAAAAAAATCCCGAACCAGCGGCCCCTTCAAAGTGGGAACGCTCTGCTCCGTTCCAACTGGGTGGGCGGCGTAGGGATGGTCGCCGTAGGCCATACGGTAGAATTTCCTGGAAGCCATGGCCCCGGGCTCCTGGCGCTCCCGCTGCAGGGCTTGCAGGGTCTGGCGGCGGGCCCTGGCCAGATCGTCCTCGGGAAAGGCCGGGTTAGCGAGCAGGGAAACAAAGGCCGCCACGGCGGCTTCCATCCAGTCCGGCTCGGTCAGGGTGCGCAAGCGGACGATGGCCATGTCCCGAGCCGCGCTGGTGCTGAACTGAGCCCCCACGGACTCAAAGCGTTCGGCCACGGTGTCCGCGTCCAACTCCGATGTGCCGAAGGCCAGGGCCAGGTTGGTCATCCGGGCCAGTCCGCCATGCTGGTCATCCCGTGCCGAACCGGCGTCGAAGACCAGCCGGATGTCCAGCATGGGCAGAGCCGGGGTCGGAGCGAAAAGCACACGCAGCCCGTTGGACGTGGTCCAGGTTTCAAAGTCAGCGGCCCGGGCCGAGGTCGTTGGCCCGCAAAAAAGGCCGAGCAGCAACAGCAGGGCAAAGGCTGCCGGGCTGATGGAAGGATGAAGAACCGGGTTAGTTGTCGGACGGGTCATGATGGGGTCCTTGGCGGTTTGGGGAGGCGGAGCCGTTCATTCCGGGCATGGGCAATGGGTCCAGGATGGCCACGGTGCGGGTGTCCGGGATCAGGTAGGTCCCGGCGACGCGTTGGACGTCCTCGGCGGTCACGGCCCGGATGCGCTCGGCGTACTCCTCGCCGATCCGCCATCCCAGGCCGATGGTTTCCAGCATGCCCAGTTCGAAGGCCCGTGCGTTCAGGGAGTCCTGGCGATAGACTTCCGACGCGATGACCTGAGCCTTGACCCGCTGCAGTTCGGCTTGGTCCACGGGGATTTCGATCAGACGCCGAACTTGGTCCAGCAGGGCCTGTTCCAGGGTTTCGATGTCGGACTGGGATGACGGGGTCGCGGAAAGGGTGAACAAGGTTTCCAAACGACTGTATCCGCTGTATCCGGCGCCGGCTCCCAGGGCCAGTTCCTGTCCGCGAACCAGTTCACGATCCAGGCGGGAGGAGCGTCCGGAGCCGAGGACGCCGGCCGCGACCATCAGAGCGTAGGCGTCGTCTGGGGCGGCGTCGGCGGCCAGAAGCGTTGGAATGCTCGGAGTTTTCCAACCCATGGTCAGGTGGGGCAACTCCGCTGAAACCCGCAGGACGACTCTTCGTTCGCCCCGTTGGGGGACCTCGGTCCGAGGTTTGATTTCCGGCAAGGGGCGGGCGGGAATAGGTCCGTAATGGCGCTGGGCCGCCTCGATCACCGCGTCCGGGTCCACGTCGCCCACCACCACGACCACGGCGTTGTTGGGAGCATACCAGACGTCGTACCAGGCCTGGACGTCCTCCAAGGTATAGTTCTCGATGTCGGTCATCCAGCCGATCACCCCGTGGCCGTAAGGGCTGTTCAGAAAGGCCGCGGCCATGAATTGTTCGTGCAGCAGGGCAGTGGGACGGTCGTCCCGGGTCAATCGACGCTCCTCGACAACCACGTCCCTCTCCGGTTGGAACTGCTCCTCGGTCAGGCGCAGGGCGTGCATCCGCTCGGCCTCCATGGCCATGGCCGTTTCCCAATGCGCGCTGCCCAGAACCTGGTAGTAGGCCGTGAAGTCCTGGCCGGTGAAGGCGTTCTGATTGCCGCCGAGGCGGGCGATGATCCGGGTGAACTCGCCGGGCGGATAGGCTTCGCTGCCCCGGAACATCATGTGTTCGAGCATGTGGGAGATTCCGGTGATGCCGCTGTGCTCGTGCCTGGAGCCGACGTCGTACCAGATTTGGTTGATGACCACCGGAGCGCGGGGATCCGGCAGCACCAGGATGGTCAACCCGTTCTCCAGGCGGTGTTCCACGACGTCGGCCCGTGCCTGGGTCTGGGCCTGGCCCGGAAGCGACAGGACCACGAACCAGCAAATCAGAATCAAAGTTTTGAATTTAAGCATGATGAGAATTTTATTCCAGGTTGTTGAAATGGGTGGGACGATGGATCAATTTCATAAAATGAACACTCGGGGCGGGCTTGGCAAGGGGGCGTGAAAAGACCGGGTTTGATTGTGCTGCAATGACGAAGAGTTAGTTCATGCTTGGTTCGACAAATTATCGCAGGCCTGTTTATCTTGCAAGGTTGTTGATTTTCCACGTTTTTCACCGTATAAATCCCGATCGGTTTCAGTCTGGGCAGTGGATGTTTTCGGTCCCTCGCCTGGAACGATCGATGGTTCAGAGCGTATGAGGAAGATTTTACGCGAACGAGGTGTGGTTAACCCTTTTCCCCGCAAGGAGGCACTTGCATGAAAAAACGACTGTTGTTGACTGTATTGGCGGGACTGCTGGCGTTGCCCCTGTTGATCGGCCAGGCCCACGCGCAGATCCGGATCGGTCTGATGGCGCCCTTGACCGGCTCCTGGGCCAGTGAAGGGCAGGCTATGAAGCAGATCGTGGATCTGTTGGCCGAAGAATTGAACAACGCCGGGGGCGTGTTGGGGCAGAAGGTGGAGATCGTGGCCGAGGACGACGCCGGGGATCCGCGTACGGCGGCTTTGGCTGCTCAGCGACTGTCCACCCGGGGCATCGTCGCGGTCATCGGAACCTACGGCTCCTCCATCACCGAGGCCAGCCAGAACATCTACGATGAAAACAAGATCGTCCAGGTGGCCACGGGCTCCACGGCCATTCGGTTGAGTGAAAAGGGCCTGCGGTACTTCTTCCGGACCTCCCCCCGGGACGACGAGCAGGGGTTGGTGGCGGCCACCACCCTGAAGGACATGGGCTTCGGCAAGGTAGCCATCCTGCATGACAACACCACCTATGCCAAGGGCTTGGCCGACGAGGCTCAGGCCTTGCTCAAGGATAGTGATGTGGAGATCGTCTTCTTCGACGCCCTGACCCCCGGCGAGCGGGATTACAGCGCCATCCTTTCCCAATTGCGCGCCCGCGCTCCCGAAGTCGTGCTCTTTACCGGCTACTTCCCTGAAGCCGGACTGTTGCTGCGTCAAAAGAAAGGCATGGGCTGGGACGTGCCCTTCATCGGCGGCGACGCCACCAACAATCCGGACCTGGTGAGCATCGCCGGGAAGGAGGCCGCCGAGAGTTTCATGTTCCTCAGCCCGCCCGTGCCCCAGGACCTGGACTCTCCCGAAGCCACCTCGTTCATGGCCGCTTATCGGGCCAAGTACAATGACGACCCCGCTTCGGTCTGGGCCGTGCTGGCCGGCGACGCGTTCAACGTCATCGTGGCCGCCATCAAGGGTTCCGGCTCCACCGAACCGGACAAGATCGCCGAGTATCTGCGCACCGGCTTGACCGATTTCGAAGGCCTGACCGGCACAATCGCCTTTGACGACAAGGGCGACCGGGTCGGCGAACTGTACCGCGTGTACAAGGTGGACGGCGAAGGCCGGTTCATTCTGCAACCGTAAACATCGACGATTCCAGGGGCGGGTGTAAAACCCGCCCCTACTACATGATGGATGTCCGACGACGATCCGTCGTCCCCATCACCGACCACCATCCGAAGGACATGCCATGCAACTTTTTCTCGAACAACTGACCAACGGGCTGGCCGTGGGCGGGATCTACGCCCTGATCGCCCTGGGCTACACCATGGTTTACGGCGTGCTCAAGCTGATCAACTTCGCTCACGGCGACCTGTTCACCATCGGCGCTTTTCTGGGTCTGACCCTGCTATTGTCCCTGGGCCTGACCGACCATATCGGGCCGGTGGCCGGGATTATCGTGCTGGCGTTGATGGTCATGGGGCTGGTGGCCGTGATCGGCGCGTTGCTGGAGCGGACGGCTTATCGTCCGCTGCGCACTTCGCCCAGGTTGTCCGCGGTGGTTTCCGCGTTGGGCGCGTCCATCTTTTTCCAAAACGCGATTATGCTCATCTACGGGGCCCGGTTCCGGGTCTATCCCCACGACCTGCTGCCCACCACGTCGATTTCCCTGTTTGGGGTGGACATCCCGGTGATGCGCATCGTGCTTTTCGCCGCCTCCCTGGTGATGATGGCCGGGCTCTATTATTTCGTGCAGCGGACCAAAACCGGCACGGCCATCCGGGCCGCGGCCATTGATCAGGGCGCGGCGAAGTTGATGGGCATCGACGTGAACCGGGTGATTATGTACGTCTTCCTGATCGGTCCGGCACTGGGCGGAGCCGCCGGGATGATGGTCGGTCTGTACTACGGCCAGATCAACTTCACCATGGGTTGGGTCTACGGCCTGAAGGCCTTTACCGCGGCCATCCTCGGGGGGATCGGGAACATTCCCGGGGCCATGCTCGGCGGTCTGCTTTTGGGAGTGATCGAGGCCATGGGCGCGACCTACATTTCCCTGGCCTGGAAGGACGCCATTTCCTTCATGGTTCTGATCCTGATCCTGATCTTCCGGCCCACGGGCATCCTGGGCGAACGCGTGGCGGATAAAGTATGAAACCGGCGACCATCATCAACATTCTCGTCGTGGCGGCCCTGCTCGTGGCCCCGTATTGGCTGAACGCCTATTGGGTGGACGTGCTCAATTCCATCGGCATTTATGCCGTATTGGCCCTGAGCCTGAACATCATTCTGGGCTACGCCGGCCTTTTCCACATGGGGCACGCGGCGTTCTTTGCCATGGGCACCTACACCACGGCCATCCTGAACACCCAATTCGGGATTCCGGTGCTCTGGCTGATGCCTCTTTCCGGGATGGTGGCCGGATTCTTCGCCCTGCTGGTGGCCCGGCCGATCATCCATTTGCGCGGGGACTATCTGCTCATTGTGACCATCGGCATCGTGGAGATCGTCCGCATTGCCCTGGTGAACAACGTTTTCGGGATCACCGGCGGGTCCAACGGGATTTTCGGGATCAGTCGTCCGGTTTTGTTCGGCCATGTGATTCGTACGCCTCATGATTTTTATTACCTGATCTTCGCTTTTGCCGCGATCACGGTATTTTTCTTTTTGCGCCTGGAGAACTCCCGTTTTGGCCGGGCCCTGAACTACATCCGCGAGGACGACGTGGCCGCGGAGGGCAGCGGGATCGACGCTGCGCACTACAAGCTGGTGGCCTTTGTACTGGGCGCGTTCTGGGCCGGGATGGCCGGGACCATCTTCGCGGCCAAGATGACCATCGTCTCGCCCCAGTCCTTCACCTTCTGGGAATCCGTGGTCATGTTCACCATCGTCATCCTGGGCGGGTCCGGGAACATTCGCGGCGTGATCCTGGGCGCTTTTCTAATCGTCGGCTTGCCCGAGGTCTTTCGGGAGTTCGCCGGGGCGCGGATGCTCATTTTCGGCGCGGCCATGATCCTGATGATGATCTTTCGGCCCAAGGGCATCCTCCCGCCGCCGCCAAGAACCTTCAATCTAGATTTTCTGTCCTCGGGCCGGGGAGGTGGGAAATGAGTGCTTCTCCGCTTTTGCGGCTGACCAGCCTGACCAAGTCCTTCGGGGGGGTCATGGCCGTGAATCAGGTCAGTTTTGACGTGGACCACGGGGCCATCGTCGGCTTGATCGGTCCCAACGGCGCGGGCAAGACCACGGTGTTCAACCTGATCACCGGTAACTACCGTCCGGATTCGGGTGAAATCCTTTTCGACGGACGGAACATCGTGAACATGCGCACCAACCGGATCGTCACCCTGGGTATCGCCCGGACTTTCCAGACCATCCGCCTGTTCCAGAACATGAGCGCCCTGGAAAACGTCCTGGCGGGGTGCCATTGCCGGATGCGTTCCGGCGTGATCGGAGCCATGCTTCGGCTGCCCTGGCAGAAGCGGGAGGAGCGCGAGGCCCTGGAGATCGCGGTGAGCGAGTTGGATTTCGTCGGCCTGCGGCCTCATCTGGATCTGGCGGCCCGGAACCTGTCCTACGGCAACCAACGCCTCCTGGAAATCGCCCGGGCCCTGGCCACCAAGCCGCGCTTCCTGATTCTGGACGAACCGGCCGGGGGCATGAACGACTACGAGACCCAGGTTCTGGTGGATTTGATCACGCAGATCCGGGAGCGCGGGGTCACGGTGCTGCTCATTGAGCATGATATGAATCTGGTGATGAAGATCTGCGAAAAACTGGTGGTGTTGGAGTACGGCATCATGATCGCCCAGGGCACTCCGGCGGAAATCCAAAGGGATCAACGGGTCATCGACGCCTATCTGGGGGCCCCGGACGAAGATGATGAGGACTTTTGATCATGCTGCTGCGAATTGAAAACCTGGAAGTGAAATACGGCAACGTGCAGGTGCTGCACGGGCTCAACCTGAACGTGGCCCAAGGCGAGATCGTGACCATCCTCGGGGCCAACGGCGCGGGCAAGTCCACCACCCTTATGACCATCAGCGGCCTGGTCAAGCCGTCCGGCGGCGGGATTTTCCTGGAGGACAAGCCCCTGCACAAGCTGGAGGCCCACGACATCGTCAAGCTGGGCCTGGCCCAGGTTCCGGAAGGTCGACGGGTCTTCGGCACCCTGAGCGTGAGGGAGAATCTGCATCTAGGGGCCTTTACCGCCACGGACCAAGCCCAGATCCGCAAGAACCTGGACTGGGTCTATGAGATGTTTCCCATCTTGCACAAACGTCGCAGCCAGCTTGCCGGGACCCTCAGCGGCGGGGAACAGCAGATGCTGGCCATCGGTCGCGGCCTGATGGCCAACCCTAAGATCCTGCTCTTGGACGAACCCAGTCTGGGGCTGGCTCCGATCCTGGTTAAATCCATCTTTGCCACGGTAAGGGAAATCAACAAGTCCGGTGTGACCATCGTCCTGGTGGAGCAGAACGCCCGCTTGGCCCTGAAACTGGCCGACCGGGGTTACGTCCTGGAATTGGGCAAAATCGTTCTCGAAGACTCGGCCAATGCCCTGCTTGCCAACCCGGAAGTGCAGAATGCATATCTGGGGGGAGCGGGCTAGGTTGGTTAAGCGGTGAGACTTCAGGCTGGAAAATGGAATATTGATGACTTCCGATCCGGATATCCCTTCTGAACGTTTTATTGGCAATCTGTCCAAACAACTCGAAAAACGAGGATGGAAACTTAATAGCAAAAATGACGAGCAAACCGGAAAGTATCAACAAAGTTATCATAGCAGATTAATTCTGGAGCGGATTCCACATAATGTCGAAGCCTCTCTTGAATTTTTTATTTATGTTATTGCATTAAAGCCCCTTGTTTGTCGCGTGAAAGGCTTTAAGGATGACTTGTTGGTGCTTGTAGTAAAGAATGAGGAAATAAGTCGTTATGAGGCTGCTTTAGAGACGGACTTGATTTTTCGTTTCTCTATCTCATCTGATAACTCAGGGCCTCGCTTTTACGCATGTTCATGCAAATTGCGGCGAATCAAAACGATCTCGGAAAGTATTGCAGCTTTGCTTGTTGAACCTGTTGGAGAAGTTGTTGTTTTAGATAGAAAATATCCACGAATTACTGCTGACCGTTTACTTATTGATTTTGTCAATCTTTTACCAATTGAGGCTACAAAATTTTTGCAAGATTTTTTTGATCTTTCACAAGACCTGCGTAATAATTTGAAAATAGGAAAGCCTGTTGCTTTAAAGCCTCCTGCTCCAATTTGGCTCGAAAATATCTCAGCTGGTGGAGCGTGTATCGTCGTCTGTAATGTTGACTTGAGAAAAAAGGTCGAAGAATATCGCATATCCGGTAATTCTTTTTCTGGTCTGTTACATCTTCGTTATTTTACGACAGCACAGCATTATATTAATGTTGTATTGTCTTTTCGATTAACAAATATACGACAGACCCCGGATGATTTAAGGCTTGGGCTCCAATTTTTATCCGAAGCATCTCGAAATAGTGAAGGAAGGTTTATCTGGAATCCAATTATTGATCAGGGGTGCTATGAACTTAGTCGTTTCATTTTCGCATCTATAATTAAACAGTACAATTGAATTTCAAAAATTTTTGTAGAATGCCGGACGTTTTTGACTCCGGTGTTTTCTCACTCATCCGTCCGTCACCCATACGCCCGGCGCAGGCGGCGTTCCACGCGGCCGGCGAGGGTGGAGAAGGTGAGGGTCAGGAGGAGGTAGAGTGCGGTGATGGTGATCATGATCTCGAAGGTCATGTAGGTGGAGGCCATCAGTTCCAGGCCTTGGAAGGTCAGTTCCTGGACGCTGATCACCGAGACGATGGCCGTGTCCTTGATGGTGGCGATGAACTGGCCGGACAGCGGGGGGACGATTCGGGAGACCGCCTGGGGCAGGATTACGTGGCGCATCTGCTGCCAGGGAGAAAGGCCCAGGGCGTAGGCGGCCTCGCGCTGGCCCCGTTCGATGGACTGGATTCCGGATCGGACGTGCTCGGTGATGTAGGCCCCTTGGTACACGGCCAGGGTGAGCAGGGCGGCCAGGAAGTTGGGCATCCTTTCCACGGGCACGGCCACCCAGGCCAACAGTTCCTTGCCCCAGTCCGGGAGGTTGCGGAGCATGGCTTCCACGCCCAGCAGGGTCATCAGCTGGTCCGCCAGGAAAAAATAGAAAATGAAGATCAGAACCAGGGGCGGGATGTTCCGGACCACCTCCACGTAGGTCCAGCCGACCATCCGAGGGAACAGGGACTTGCCGCACCGGGCCAGACCCATGATTACGCCGATTACCGTGGCCAGGAGCATGGTCCAGATGCTGAGTCGGATCGTGGTCAGCAACCCCTGGGTGATCAGGCCGGGCACCCAGCGGCCGGCCGTTTCATCCCAGCGTAGCAGGTAATTGGCCAGCAGGTGCCAGCGCCACTGGTAGTCCAGGGTGGCGTGGACGCGCCAGATGAAGACTGCGGCAAAGGCGACGATGGCCAGGATCAGGACGGCGTCCAGGGGGGTGAAGCGGGTCCGCTTGGAAGTCATGGAGCTTTTTTAGAGAGAGGGGCTGGGCAACAACCGTTGCCCAGCCGAAGTGTGTTTCGTGGTCGGTTATTCCACCTGGTCCTTCCAGTCCATGGTCGTGAACCAGTAGGTATAGCGATCCTGGATCCAACCTTCGCCGGTGACCTGGAGGATCCAACTGTTCACGTAGTTGAGCAGGTCCGGATCGCCCTTGCGCATGGCGATGCCGATGGGCTCGTTGGTCAGGTTGCCTTCAACGGGCAGGAACAACCGGTCCGGGTTCTTGATGGCCTCCTGAGAGGGCAGGGGGGCGTTGCCGATCAGGGCGTGGGCCCGGCCCATGAGCAGTTCCTGGACGGCCTGGGGCTCCTTGTCGAAGTATTTGCGCTGGGCCTTGGGAAAGAGGTTTTCCGCGGCTCTTTGGGCCGTGGTTCCGGTGCGGGCAACGATGGTCACTTCCGGCTTGTTGAAGTCCTCCAGCGCGGTGAAGCCCGCGGCCTTTTCCTTGTGGGCCACGAGGGCCTGGCCGGTGAAGTAGTAGGGCATGCTGAAGTAGACCTGCTGGGCCCGATCCGCCCGGATGCTCATTCCGCCGATGAGCAGGTCGAACTTCCCCGTGAGCAGGGCCGGGATGATCCCCCGCCACGCCGTGGGCACGAGTTCGACGCGCACGCCCAGATCCTCGGCAAAACGCTTGGCCACGTCGATCTCGAAGCCGATGAATTCTCCGGTCTTGTCCTGCATGGCCCAGGGCACGAAGGTATCGAAGCCCACCCGCAACGCCCCGCGCTCCATGATTCCGGTCAGGGTGCTTTCCCTGGTGATCTGTTGGCTGATGTTCTGGGCCTGGGCCAGGGCGGCGATCAGCAGGATCAAGCCGGCCGCCAGGGCCACCAGGGCCGCCTGAGTAGTAAAGGCGAGTTTGCGTGTTTTTGTGTTCATAATTGCTCCTTCGCGTTAGGGGTTGACTCCGCTGGGCCGGGAACCGGTCCGCACAGAATTTGGCCGAGAAAGTCGCGGGTGCGCTCTTGTCTCGGGTTGCTGAAAAAGTCGTCGCTGGAGGCTTGCTCCAGGAGTCGCCCGTCCTCCATGAAGATCACCCGATCCCCGGCTTCCCGGGCAAAGCCCATTTCATGGGTGACCACGACCATGGTCATGCCGTCCCGGGCCAGGCTCTTCATCACCTCCAGGACTTCGCCGATGGTTTCCGGGTCCAGGGCGCTGGTGGCCTCGTCAAAGAGCATCACTTTGGGGTGCATGGCCAGAGCCCGGGCAATGGCCACGCGCTGTTGCTGACCGCCGGAAAGCTGGGCCGGATAGGCCCGGGCCTTGTCCGTCAGGCCGACCCGGGCGAGCAGGGCCATGGTGGCTTCCCCGGCCTCCTTCCGGGTTTTGCCCCGAACCTGCTCCTGGGCCAGGTTGATGTTTTGGAGCACGGTCATGTGCGGAAACAGGTTGAAGGATTGAAAGACCATGCCCACCTCGGTTCGGATGGTCAGCCGGTTTCGGGGATCGTCGTCCAGGGGCACGCCGTCGATGACGATTTCTCCGGAATCGATCTCCTCCAGCCCGTTCAGGCAGCGCAGCAGGGTGGACTTGCCCGAGCCGGACGGCCCGATGATCACCACCACCTCCTTTTGCCGTACGGACAGTGAAACATGATCCAGGGCGCGCAACCCTCCAGGATATGTCTTGACGATGTCCCGGACGGAGATGATCTCCGGGCCGAGGCGCGTGTTTTTCCGTATCGTTTCCTGTTGGTCGGCGTTTGCGGTCATGCGGCTGCTCTGGGATTTGTGGTTCATGGTTCATGGTTCATGGTTCATGGTTCATGGTTCAATGATTGTGTTTGCGGACGGTTTCAGTTTTTTTCACCCCTTCACCCCTTCACCCCTTCACCCCTTCACCCCTTCCCCTCACTCCGCCGTGCGCATCCGTTTGCCCAACTCCGCCACGAGCATGGACAGGGGGAAAGTGACGGCTAGGTAGATGGCCGCAACGGTGAACCAGACCTCGAAGACCATGAAGGTATCCGAGGAAACGATGTTGCCTTGCTGGGTCAGCTCATAGATGGCGATGGTGCTGGCCAGGGAGGAGTCCTTGATCAGGGTCACGCCTACCCCGGTCAGGGGGGGGAGGATGCGTCGGACGGCCTGGGGGACGATCACCTTGCGATACGTGTCCCACTTGGAGAGCCCCAAGCTATGAGCGGCCTCCCACTGGCCCTTGTGGATGGAAACAATTCCGGCCCGGAAGATTTCCGAGGCATAGGCCCCTTCGAACAGGGACAGGGCCAGGACGGCGGAGCCGAAGGCGTCCAGGCCGAAGACCGGGCCGATGACGTAGTAGATGAAGAAAATCTGGGTAAGCAGAGGGGTGTTGCGGATGAATTCCACGTAGCCCTTGGCCACGAGCCGGGCCGTGAACGAGTCGGAAAGCCGGAAGATCGCCGCGGTCAGTCCGAAGATCATGGCCAGGATCAGGCTCAGCCCGGAAATTTTGAAGGTCACTATCAGCCCTCGCAGCAGGGGCCCGAGCATCCAGCCGTCCTCTGTGATCTGGATCAGGTAGCGGGGCATGCGGTACCACTTCCAGTGGTAGCCCATGCCCTGTTCGCCGCTGGCGATGAACCAGGCTATCGCGCCCAGGAACAGGCCGTAGAGCAGGAAGTCCCGGTAGTGGGCGGCCAGAAATCCAGGTAGTTTGGCGGCCTTGGCTTGGACGGTCACGGCGCGACCTCGGTGAACGTGGTCGAAACGGGGAAGAATGTGCTGAGGCGTGGTGAAGAGAGGCGGCGGGGAGCGGGGGAAGCAAAGAAAAGAACGGGCGGCGAGGGTGGACGGAGCGGGGCGAAGCACGTTTCCACCGGACAACCTCCGGGGCCGAAGAACACCTTGGAAAGTCGGCGCGACCCGGAGGGCCGTCGGATTGGGTTGGAGTCGCCCAAGGCGCGGGCCTGGGCGCGGGGCTGGCGAGCGACACTATGCATGACGCTCATACCGTAGGTTTCGGAAGTGGCGTTGTCAAATACGTCTGTTCGGTTCAAGATAATCGGCGGACATAACTCCAAGATATTGGAAAAGCACCCGTACTTGCAAAAAAAAGTCGCAGCCGACCAATCTCCGTCATTGCGCCTCGGAATCGGGTAAAGGGTGGTCTTGGGAAGAAATCAGCAGCCGGATTTGTTCCCAGAGCGTTTCCCGGCCCAGGCGGGTCTTGGCGGAAAAGAAGACAGGGGCGGCTTCCGGACCCAGCAGTTCCATCCAGGCTCGCTTGGCGGCGGCGATGTCGCGCTGGGAGCATTTGTCTGCCTTGGTGAGTACGGGCAGGAGAGGCAGGCCCTGCTCCAGGGCCATGCCCGCCATTTCCTTGTCCGGGGCTTGGGGCGGCAGGCGGCTGTCCAGAACCAGGATCAGCCCCACCAGGCCCTTGTTGCTGGTTAAAAAGCGCCGCATCAAATTGCCCCAGGCGTTGCGCTCGCTTTTCGGGCGTTTGGCGTAGCCGTATCCGGGCAGGTCCACCAGGTAGTAGTGCTCCGGGTGGACCAGATAGTAATTCAGGCTGCGGGTTTTCCCTGGAACCGAGCTGGTCTTGGCCAGATTCTTGCGATTGGCCAGGCAATTCAGCAGGGAAGACTTGCCCACGTTGGAGCGTCCGGCCAGGGCTATTTGCGGAACGGTTATCCGCTCCATCTGGTCCAGTGTGTAAATGGTTTTTTCCAGGCTGACGCTGGAGGGTTGTGGCGCTTGAGGCAGTTCCGGGCTTGTCATCGGGCGATTCCTGTACCATGATGCGGGGTTGAGGTGATAAGCGACGACGGTTCGTCGTCTCCTGTCTCCCCTACCCGTGGAAGATCAACTCTGCAAGGAGAAGTCCCGTGAAACCGATTATCGTGTTGTTCCTTGGAGCCCTGCTTTGCGCCTGCGCGCCCCAGGGCGTCGACCATGGCTGGAAGTTCGCCGAAGAAGTCTCGGTCCCGTTGTACCAGGAGACGGAGGTCACGGTGGCCGTTGTTCCGGACCCGGTCATGGAATACGACGGGATGTGCGAGCAGTTGCGAACCGCGTCCCGGGAGCAAGGGGTGGAGGAACTGTTGCACAAGTATGTCACCCAGGCGACATTGCTGCGCCCATCGGAAGGAAACGGAAGCGACGGAGGGCTGAAGGGTGATCATGAAACAGAGGCCGTTGTTTCAAGTCGCGAGCCACGATGCGACCCTTGGCTGGACGGCGTTACGGGAATGGTTTTGCAGCGAACGGTCTTCTTTTCCACCCTGGTTCCGGAGCGGCGATTGGGAGGAGTGATCGACGCTCTGCAGGAAGACCAAACCATGGGGGGGATGCTTTCCAGGGCCTACGTTTCTCTCTGGGGGCCGGCCCAGGGCCAAGAGCCGATCCCGGTGCTCATCGTCCAGCGTTCCAGCGGTCTGGAGCAAGGTATGGCCCAGGTCATCGGGGCCGGACTGATCACGCAGATCACGGACACAACGAGCCAGATGCGCATTCTGGAGTCCACCCGTGAAATATTTCCGGGCGATCTGTTCTTCCAGCTTCAAGTGCGGGCCGAGGTGCTGCCCATGGAGGGCGACCTGCTGCCGCTGGGACCTGAAATGGAAGAGTAGGTGCGTATGTATCCGGCTCTTTCCAGCTATTCTCGCAACGAGGAGTCGACGGCCCGTTCCCTGTTCTTTTCAGCTAGGCGCATTGCCCGGCGAACCTTGGCCTCTTCGGAGCGGTGAATCTCATCCGGCGTGGTGGGGTGGTAGGGGCGGGCCGGGGTGGGGCGGCCTTTTTTGTCCAGGGCCACGAAAGTCAGATAGGCCGAGGCGGTGTGCCGGATTTCTCCGGTCAGGAGGTTTTCCGCCTCCACCCGAACCCCAACTTCGATGGACGTCCGGCCCACCAGGTTGACGCTGGCCTTGAGCATGAGCAAATCGCCGACATAGGCCGGATGGTGAAAGTCCAGTCGGTCGATGGACGCGGTCACGGCGTTGCCCCGGACGTGCCGGATGGCCACGATGCCCGCGGCGGTGTCGATATGCTTCATGATGATTCCGCCGTGGATGCTGCCGTACGGGTTCGCGTCCTGAGGCAGCATCTGTACGGCCATGGTCAGGGACGTGTCTGAAGTGCAGGTGGTTTGCATGGTGGCTCCGTGTCGCCGATGTGAGTTCGAGATGGATTTTTCCAGTTGCCTTAAAACGTATCAACAAAAGGTTTTGTCGCGTGTACCACCCAATTATTGATCCCGTGGCCTTCGCCCTTGGACCGTTGGAGGTCCGATGGTACGGCCTGATGTATCTGATCGGATTTCTGGCGGCCTGGCTGCTGGGGCATCTGCGGGCCAAGCGGCCGGGGTCCGGCTGGAACCCCCAGGAACTGCCGGACCTGATCACCTACTGCGCCTTGGGGCTTCTTCTGGGTGCTCGGCTAGGGTACGTGCTGTTCTACGACTTCGCAACATTCATCGACCATCCCCTGGAAATCCTGAAGATATGGAAGGGCGGGATGTCCTTTCACGGCGGTCTGTTGGGCGTGATGCTGGCCATCTGGCTCTACGCCCTGCGCAGCCGACGGAGTTTTTTCCAGGTGGCCGATTTCGTGGCCCCGCTGGCACCCATCGGGATCTGCGCCGGGAGGATCGGCAACTTCATCAATGGCGAACTCTGGGGCCGGGCCACGGATGCGCCGTGGGGCATGATTTTCGCCGACTCCACCGCCGGATTCATTCCCCGGCATCCCTCCCAGTTGTACCAGGCCTTTCTGGAAGGCCTCGTCCTGTTCGTCCTGCTCTGGTCCTTCTCGGCCAAACCCCGCCCGACCATGGCCGTTTCCGGCTTGTTCGCCCTGCTCTACGGCGTGTTCCGCTTCAGCGTGGAATTCTTCCGCGAACCGGACGCCCACCTCGGCTTCGTCGCTTTTGACTGGATGAGCATGGGACAGGTGCTTTCCCTGCCTATGATTGCGCTGGGGGTGGTGTTGCTTTGGCTGGCGCATCGGAAGCGAGAAAATGAGGCTCGTCCGATCCGTTGAGCTCGTGGCGATGGTTTTTTGCGGGATGGAAAAATATCTGTTCGTTCAGGGGGGCGATGTCGACAATGGGAAATGGCCCCGCAACGCCCCGAAGGATGCGATATGGAAGGCTTCATCTGGGGCCTGACGAGGAAACGATCAAGCTTTGAAGGATGAAGAGAGGTGGAGTGTGTTGGAAGGTGTTGAACGATCCCGGCAACGGCTGTCCAGGGAGACTAACGCGGAAAAGAAGGCGCTGTTGGGGCAATATTTGACGCCGGCTCGAACCGCCAAGTTCATGGCTGGCATGTTTACGCCCACCGGGAGGGACCATTGTCGCCTGCTGGATGCGGGGGCCGGGATCGGGACACTCTCCGTCGCCTTTATTGAACAATGGCTCCTTGCGAATCCCTTTTTTCGCCATGTTGACGTGGATGCGTTCGAGGTCGACACGGCGTTGCATTCCGCATTGTCCCGAAATCTGAATGCTTTCAAAGAAAAAGGAGCCGTTCGGGCAACGATTTATGGAGACGACTTTATTTCCGTCGCCGCCGATACGTTGCGCGGAGGTTTTTTTTCCAGGAAGCTTCCCGAGTACAGCCATGCCATTCTCAACCCTCCGTACAAAAAAATCCGAAACCTTTCACCCCACAGTACGGCATTGCGGCGAGTAGGTATTCAGACCGTAAACATGTACACGGCCTTCGTGGCTTTGGCCCTCTCGCTGCTCAGCCCTTACGGACAGCTCGTGGCCATCATCCCTCGCAGTTTTTGCAGCGGAACCTATTATCGTCCGTTTCGGAAATTTCTGCTCGCCAAGGCCGCAATCCGGCGTTTGCACCTGTTCGTCTCCCGGTCGAAAGCCTTCAAAGACGACGACGTCCTTCAAGAGAACGTGATCATCATGCTGGAGCGGCATGGAATTCAACGGGAGATACTCATTTCGACGTCAACGGACGACAGTTTGGCGGATTTAACGGAATATGCGCATCCCTTCGAACGGATTGTTTTTCCCGATGACCCCGAGTGCTTTATTCATATCCCTACGTCCACCAAACAAGGAATCATCGAACAATCTCCAGAGATCAAGCATGCGCTGGCCGATATTGGCGTCAGCGTGTCCACGGGGCCGGTGGTTGATTTTCGGTTGAGGGAATATTTGCGCGATGCTCCTGAGCCGGGAAGCGCCCCTTTGCTTTACCCCTGTCACCTTGCTGATCACCGTGTGGACTGGCCTCAACCGAACGGACGAAAGCCGAATGCTATTCTCCATACTTCCGCCACGGAAAAGTGGCTTTATCCCAACGGTTATTATTGCATCGTGCGGCGTTTTTCCTCCAAGGAAGAACGCCGCAGAGTCGTTGCCGGCGTTGTCGAGCCGAAGGACTTTCCGGGCTCGCGGTTGTTGGGTTTTGAAAATCATCTGAATGTTTTTCACTCGGAGCGGAAAGGATTGACCAGAGAAATAGCCCACGGTCTCTGTGCCTTTTTGAATACCACGGCTTTCGACGAGTCTTTCAGGCGCTTTAGTGGTCATACTCAGGTGAACGTCACGGATCTGCGTTTGATGAAGTATCCTCAGCGAGAGGCGCTTGAGGCACTTGGGAAGTGGGTTCTTCAAAATGGAACACCCACTCAAGAAGAGTTGGACGCAAAACTGTCGAGGATCGGAGCATGACAGCCGTTCACAAGCGTGTAGCTGAAGCATTGCAGGTGCTTGTGGACTTGGGAATGCCGCGTGCTCAGCAAAATGAACGTTCCGCGCTTTGTCTGCTGGCCTTGCTGAACCTCGGCCCGCGTAAGAAGTGGGCCAATGCTGAAGAACCGTTTATGGGCATTACGCCTATAATGGACTGGATCCGGAGACACTACAAGAAGGACTATGCGCCCAATACGCGGGAAACCGTGCGCCGTCAGACCATGCACCAGTTTGTCGCAGCGGGGATAGCGGCCTATAATCCCGATAAGCCGGATCGGCCCGTGAACAGTCCGAAAGCGGTATATCAGATCACCCGGTCGACTTTGGAACTATTACGAAATTTTGGCTCAACAAACTGGTCGGACTTATTGGTGAATTATCTTTCTCAACGGGAGACCCTGACCGCCAAGTATGCCAGAGAGCGGCTGCAACGTCGCATTCCAGTGAAAATCGAGCATGGGAAAACGATTTCATTGAGCCCGGGAGAGCACAGTGAACTGATTCGGGCTGTCATCGAAGAGTTCGCTCCTAGGTTCGCGCCGGGGTGCGTTCTTGTTTATGCCGGAGATACTGAGGAGAAATGGGGGTATTTTGACCCCGAATTGCTGGCCCGCCTCGGTATCGAGATTGATGCGCACGGCAAGATGCCAGACGTCGTCCTTTTGGACGTCGAGCGCAATTGGTTGCTGCTGGTCGAGTCGGTGACCAGTCATGGGCCTGTGGACGGAAAACGACATGCGGAGTTGGCCCGCCTCTTTGCCGACGCGTCGGCTGGGCTGGTTTTTGTGACAGCGTTTCCCAGTCGCCAGGTCATGGCGCGCTACCTTGTGGAAATCGCATGGGAAACCGAGGTTTGGGTCGCGGAAGCCCCATCACACTTGATCCATTTCAACGGAGAACGCTATTTGGGCCCTCATGGGCCATCCGGGCAAAACGAGTAAGGGTGCAAGACGCACCCTTAACTCGTTTTGCCCGGATGGCGGTTTTTGGATTCTCTTGGACGTGCCGTTTACAAGAAGGGCGTGTCAGGTCCGATATTTCGCGTTGATCCGGATATATTCCTCGGTCAGGTCCGAGGCCTGGAGGGTGTAGCGGCCCTGGCCGTGGCCCAGGGTAATGTCCAGGTGCACGTCCTGACGGCAAAGGGCCGCGGCCAGGAGGTTGTCCCAGTCCATGGGCACCGGGACGCCCTGATGGAAGATGGTGTGTCCGGCCAGGGCCACGCTGACGTGGTCGGGGTCGAACTCGGCGCCGCTACGGCCCAGGGCGGCCACGATCCGGCCCCAGTTGGGGTCCTGGCCGTACATCGCGGTTTTGACCAGCGGAGAATGGCCAACGGCCCGGGCGGCCAGGTCGGCCTGGCGAGTGCTTTTGGCCCCGTTGACCCGGATGTGGATCACCTTGGTTCCGCCTTCGGCGTCCTGGACGATCAGGCCAGCCAGTTCCGCGCACACTTCAGCCAGGGCCTTGGCCAGCGCGGTCAGTTCCTTCTTTTCCCGCACCTCCCCGGCCCGTCCGTTGGCCAGGGCCAGGACGCAGTCGTTGGTGCTGGTGTCGCCGTCCACGGTGATCCGGTTGAAGCTGCGGTCCACGGCCGTGGACACGGTTTCCCGCCACCAGTCTTGATCCACTCCCGCGTCGCAGATGATGAAGCCGAGCATGGTGGCCATGTTCGGGCAGATCATGCCCGCGCCCTTGGCCATGCCCAGAACCCGGACTTCTCCAGTCTCCAAGGATAGAGAGCGCCAAGCCATTTTAGGGTATTTGTCCGTGGTCATGATCGCCCGGGCCGCGTCCAAGGCCGTGGTCCGTCCCAGGCTTTCGCCCAGGGCCGGCAGGGCCTGCTTCCAACGTTCCAGCTTGATCCGGTCGCCGATCACCCCCGTGGATGCGGGGAGGATTTCCTCCGGTGACAGGCCGAGGGCCTCGGCGGTCATGGCCAGGGTATCGTGACAGTCCACCAGCCCTTGTTCCCCGGTGCAGGCGTTGGCCTGTCCGGCGTTGACCGCGACTGCCCGGACCGGACGGTTTGCGTGGCCCGAGCGCCCCGACGGATCGGAGGCCAGCATCTCCTTGATCACCAACACCGGCGCGGCCTGGAACAGGTTGCGGGTCAGCGTGGCGGCCCAGACGCAGGGAGCGTCGCTGTGGATTACTGCCAAGTCGTTGCGCTGGGAATATTTGAAACCGGCTGCGGCCACGGCGAAGTCAAATCCTTGGGGGACGAGAATCATGCGGGTTCTCCTGATGGCGGGGTTGAAGTGGATGGATCGGGGGCGGTCGTCGGTGAACGGTCCGGCGATATCTGGTCCGCTTGCGACTGGGCTGGTCCGTTCAAAGGCAGGCGGACGGTGAATCGCGCTCCTTGGCCCGGGGCGGACCAGGCCGTGATTTCACCGCCGTGGTCCTGGACCAGTTTGTAGCTCACGGCCAGCCCCAGGCCGGTACCTTTGGCCTTGGTGCTGAAGAAGGGATGGAAGAGTTTTTTCATGACCTCTTCCGGGATGCCTCGACCGGTGTCCTTGATTTCGATCCGGACGAAATCGGCGTCCCGGACCGTGCTGATGGACAGTTCGCCGCCTTCGGGCATGGCTTCCAGGGCGTTTTTGGTCAGGTTGATCAGGACCTGTTTGATCTGGTCGGGATCCAGTATGCAGACCGGCAGCTTCGGGTCCAAGACCAGCCGGGAGACCACGACCTGGGATTCGGCTTGCTCCTGGAACAGGTCGGCCACCTGCCGAACCAGTTCGTTGAGCTCGGTTTCAACCAAGGAAGGACGGGGCGGGCGGGTGAAGTCGCGTACCTCCACGAGCAGATGCTCCAGCCGTTTAGCCTCTCCGGCGATGATCTCCAGCTTTTCGGCGCGCGGATCGTCTTCGGACAGGGTGCGTCGAACCTGTTGGGCGAATCCGCCCATGAGCAGTAAGGGATTTTTGATTTCATGGGAGAGGTGGGCCGCGGCTTCGCCAATGGCGGCGAAGCGTTCCGAAAGCATCAGTTTTTCCTGGGTTTGCAGCAGCTGGTCCATGCTTTGGCGGACCTTGTCCCGTTCCCGGCGCAAATCCGCTTCCGAGCATCGGAGGTGCTCGGTTTTGGCGTCCACTTCCCGTTTCAAGGTTTCGGACCAGCGCAGGGCGATGAACAGGAACGCGGCGGCGGCAAAGAACACGGCCAGTAAAAACAGTCCGACCATCAACCACTGCCGCGCCACCACCGGCTGCATCAAACCATAGACCTCGGTGTCCGGAGCGGCCAGTCCAACGGACCAGAAGCGGCGCTCCCCGTCGGGCCCGGGGGGCAGGACCACGGGGCTGAAGGCCAGGAGCTTGCGCATTTCCCCGCTCACATCCCAGTGCCAGCCCGAAATATACCAGTCCGTGCCTTCCTCGCCGCGCAGCAGACGGGTTCGTACCAACTGGTTGATTCGTTCGTAGGAAATGTCCGGGTTTCGAGCTTGGCGGATCGTATAGGAGCTTTGGCCGCGAAAGTCGCTTTCCACATGGAACAGGAAGTCGCCCTGGTGGTCGATGACCCAGGCGTATCCGGTCTTTCCGGAGCGGACGCCCGCGGCGTATCGCGCGGCCACGGCCTGGAGATCCAAAAGAAAAAACAAGACATCCGGGCGTTCGGGCCTCGAAGGAAGGAGCAGGGGGGCCGTGAAGCGTCCGGCAAATGGACCGGAGGCGAGGGCGAGGGGAGCGCCGAGCACGGCCTGGTTCGGATCCCGGCCGGTGGAAAGCCGGGCCATGTCCCGGCTGATGCTGTCAGACAATTCCGAGGCCGGAACGTCTTCTCGGGGTGAGAAAAGCATGTTTCCAGCTTCAAGGGCGCCTTTGTCCGGGGTCGCCAGCCCGATTCCCAAAACTCCCCATTCCTCGAAAAAGGAGAGGTAGTGGTCCAGTCCGGCTTGATCCAGGGCCGGGCGACGCTCCGCGAGAAGCCGAAGGCCCTGTTCCAGAAGCTGGAAGTTTGTCTGAATGTCCTTGGCGATCTGTCGGGTCAGGCCGAGTTGCTGTTCGTTGAACTGGCTGGAGACGAGCTTTTCCAACTCCGTGTCCGCCCGCAGGGCCAACCCGAAAACAGCCAGAATAATGGCGATGCAGGAAATGGCGAGGCCGATCAGGAAGCGTTTGCGCATGGGAGGTCGGGGAAGGTTGGCGGGGCGGGGCCGTTCCGATCCATCGGCTGATTACGCCCTTGCTCTTGGGAATTCAAGGCGTTTGGGCCGCCGAATCAGACTTCCAACTCGTACTTTTTCAACAACGCGTAGAAATGGGAGCGCGATAACTCGGAAATTTCGAGCATTCGGGGGATGTCGCCGCCGGTTTTACGGATTAGGGTTTCCAGATAGCGGCGTTCGCTGGCGGCCTTGAACGCCTTGAGGGACGGCAAATCGCCTTCAAGGGGGGCGCTTTCCTGGAAATCCGGCTCGTCGTCACCGACCTCGGGTTTGCCGGCCGCCAGTCTCGCCCGGGTGACCTTGATCCGCAGATCCTTGGGCAGATGCATGGCGTAGAGGAATTTTTCCGCTCCCGAGGCCACGAAGGCTCGTTCCATGACGTTGCCCAATTCCCGGACATTGCCCGGCCAGTCGTAATCGGCCAGGGCGGCGAAAAAGTCCGAACCGAATACCTTGGTTTTGATGCCGGAAGCGATGCACTGCCGCTGGATGAAGTGGGTAGCCAGGGATTTTATGTCCTCGAGGCGCTGGCGCAAAGAGGGCAGTTGCAGCTTGATGGTTTTGACGCGAAAATAGAGATCCTGGCGAAACCTGCCGGATTCGATCAGTTCGTCCAGATTCTGGTTGGTAGCGGCGATCAGCCGGAAGTCGCTCTCCTGTTCCCGGTTCTCTCCCAATGGACGAAACCGGCGTTCCTGAAGCACCCGGAGCAGGGATTTCTGCATGGCCAGCGGCAGTTCTCCCAACTCGTCCAGGAACAGAACCCCGGTATGAGCTTGTCGGACCAGGCCTTCCCGGTCCGCCAGCGCACCGGTGAACGCGCCCTTACGGTGCCCGAACAGGGTGCTTTCCAACAGCGTGTCGGTCATGGCCGCGCAGTCCACGACCACGAAGGGGCAGGACGACCGGCGGCTGTTGGCGTGGATGATCCGAGCCGCCAGTTCCTTGCCCACACCGGTTTCTCCGGTGATCAGCACGTTGGCGTCGGAAACCGCGGCCTGGGCGATGACCTCGAAGCATTCCCGCATGGCCTGGCTGGAACCGATCATCCCGCTGAGATCCAAGGTTCGCGGTGCGGCCCGGTCGCGTTGTTCCTTATACTTCAAGGCCCGGTTGATGCTCAGGTTAATGTCCTTGATGGACGCCGGCTTGACCAGGTAGTCCCATACACCACCCTCGATAGCCAGTTCCGCTCCTTCGGGGTCCCCCTTGCCGGTGAGGATGATCACCTCTGGAGGGTTGGGCTGGGCCTTCAGTTCCGGGAGCAGGGACAGACCGCTGCCGTCGGGCAGGTTTACGTCCAGAAGCAACAGGTCGAAAGATTCGGATCGCAGTGCGCGGCGTGCGGCGTCCAGGCTGGCGGCCTGGCTCGAGGGGATTTGTTGTCGGCGCAGCAGGCTGGCCATAGTGGCGCGGATTTCAGGGTCGTCGTCCACGATCAGGATTCTCGGCACGGGAGAACGCCTCCAAAAGGGATGAAGTAGGTTGACGCGGCATGTTGCTGTTCAGGTTCTTGTCCGAATTATGGATCAGATACCCGGCCGGATGCTTGGTCCGTGGTCGGAACCTTGGCCAGAACCTTGGAAAGAGCCGCTGACAGATCGGCTTTGTTGAAGGGCTTGGGCAGAACGAGCCGGATGTTGTCCGCGGCCTCGCCCATTTCCAGGACGTAGCTGCGACCGGAGACCAGGATTACGGCCAGGTCCGGACGCATCAGCCCGATTTGGCGGGCCAGGTCGATGCCGGTCAGGCCGGGCATATCGTAGTCGGTCAGCACCAAGTCGATGTCCGGGCGTTGTTCGAGGATTTGCAAGGCCTCGTTGCCGGCCGCCGCGGAGAGGACCGTATAGCCGAGCTGTTCCAGGGTCCGCGGCGTGGTGGCCAACTGTTCCTCGTCGTCCTCCACGAACAGGATGACCCCGCTGCCTTTTTGGATGGGCGCGGGATGCGTGGTCAACGCGGACCGATCCGCTGCGATCATGGGCAGCAGGATGCTGAACGCGGCTCCCTGGCCCGGAGTGCTGCTGACGCGGACCGCGCCTTTGTGGTTTTTGACTATGCCTAGGACCATGGCTAGTCCTAGCCCTGTTCCCTCGGTCTTGCCTTTGGTGGTGAAGAAGGGGTCGAAGATCTTGTCCAGTGTATCCGGGGCGATGCCGGAGCCGGTGTCACTTACAGTGAGCCGAAAATACGCTCCGGGTGGGGTGTTCAGTTCTTCGGCGTCAGCGTCGGCGACCTGGGTTTCCTCCAGTCGGATCGTCAGTTCTCCTCCTGTGGTCTGCATGGCCTGAAAGGCGTTGGTGCAGAGATTCATGAGCACCTGGGTGACCTGAGTCGGGTCCAACATCACCGGGTCGGACCTGCCGGAAATGCTGTCGTGAATGACGATGTTGCGGGGCAGGGAGCGCTGGAGCAGGGTTACGGATTCACGGACCAGGGCGGGCAGGTCCGTGGGGCGGAATCCTTCCTGGGAGGGGCGGCTGAAGGTCAGGATGCGTTCCACCAGGTTTCTGCCCCGGCTGGAAACCCGCAGGACCCGTTCCAGATCCTCGGCCGTGGCCGACTCCGGGGCGATGTCCCCCAGGGCCAGCTCCGTGGAATTGATGATCGAGGTCAGGATGTTGTTGAAGTCGTGGGCGATCCCACCGGCCAGGGTGCCGATGGCTTCCATTTTCTGGGATTGCAAAAGCTGACGCTCCAGGTTCATCTCGTGGGTGATGTTTTCCGCGGTGCTCAGAGTCCCAACCACGTAACCCTTTTCGTTGTGCAGGGGGACCTTGTTGATTTCCAGCCATGCGTTTTCACCCTGGGCGTCCTGGACAGCGGCCTTGATCTTGCGCAGAGGACGGTCTTCCTCCACCACCTGGCGATCCATTCGGGCGACCCAGTCCACGAATTCGGAGTTGGGCAGCATGGCCGCGTCGGTTTGGTGGAGCAATTTTCGGGGCGATTCGATTCCGAAGAATTCGGCAAAGGCCCGGTTCGCTCCCAGGTAGCGCTGCTTGCGGTCCTTCCAGCAGACCAGTTGCGGGATGGCGTCCATCAGGATTTCCAGAAAGGAGAGTTGATGACGGATTCTGCGTTCAACGGCCCGGCGCTGGATGATGTTCCGGACTAAAAAGCCCAGGGCCACCACCAGGGTGAACAGACTGACCATGATCACCTGAAAGACCTGCTTGTCCAGTTCGTAAAAAGCCTCGGGCTCGTTGATGAACAGGCTGCCGGGAGGAACCTGACGACGGCTGATGTCGCGCTGCATCAGCACCTGATAGTCAAACATGTATTGATCCACGACTTCGGAGACGACCGGAATTGCCGACGGCGACTCGCCTGCCATGATGCGCAGAGCCATTTCCGCCGTGATCCTGCCGTGGAGGTGTCCGCTGAGCAGGCGTCCGCCGACCATGCCGTGACCCAGCAGGAATTCCCAGTTGCTGTAGATGGGCAGGTCCGTGACCATGGCCACGGCCTCCAGGACCTCCGAGGCGGACATGAACTGGCCGCCCACGTTGTGGAAAAAAGGGATGAAGAACAAAAAGGCGTTGCGCGGCAGTTCGCGGACACGCTCCTGGATTTCGCGCAGCGAATACCGTTCCCAGAATTCGAACTCCAGCCGGTCTTCAAAATAGGGTTGCACGGCTTCGATCTGTTTGCGGATGGCCACTCCGGTGATGGATTCGTCGCCGATGACTACCAGTTTGTTCTTGTTGGGATGGATGCCCAGAGCCAACTCAAGGGTGTCCCGGACGCCGATGTTCTCCAGAATTCCGGTGACGAAGCTCTGATCGACCTCTTCCGGGGTGACGTCGTTCAGGCCGCAGAAGACCACCGGTATGCCGGGAAAAAGTCGGTCGCGGTGTTCGAGGATGAAGTTGTAGGCGTCGTTGTCCGATACGATGACGATATCGAAGTGCTCGTCGACGAATTTGTCCTGATAGAGCCGGAACAGGGTGTCGGCGATGACTTCGTAGGGATATTTTTTGGCGTCCATGTACTCAATCTGCAACTCGATGTGATATCGGCTTTGCTCCAATCCTCGGCGGATGCCCTCCTGCAGATGGTCCGACCACGCATAACCGTTGTGATAGGAATTGAGGTAAAACACACGCTTTTTTTCCCGGCCCGGTTCGGGTTGGGAAAAAACGGACGTCGCGGCGGCGGCCAGGAGCAGCCCGCAGAGCGCAAGGGGCGCGAGGATGCGGGGAAGGGGATATCCGTTGAGGATCATGGAGCAGGTTCCTTGATGAGCGGCGTCGCTTCGAACATGGTTCCCGTCAAGGTAGTGCTTGCCACGTTGTTTTTCAATCCTTTACAGTGCGGATCCGTGGTGAAAACGCGGCGACGCGACAATTCTGAATCTCCGCTATTTGAGTGGCGGATATTCTTCTGTAGCCTTTTCCCAACGTTTTGAGTGAAAGCGAAAAGCCGCCGAGCTCCGTGACGGAGCTTTGGCGGCTTTCATTTTTTCGGAAGCTTCTCTCCGGAAATTCTTTCGGTTCCGGGTGAAAGCTCGGAAAGCGGCGTGGCATCAAAGCCGGGGAATTCGTATCGGGAGCTATTGAACCGAAATAAGCCGGTAGAACTTGTGGTCCTTGTCCACGGCCTCGGAAAAGACGTTCTCCGGCTTGGGCAGGCCCGCGGCCTTCCAGGCCAACAAGGGGTCCAGGAACTGCTCGCGGACGCACTCCTTGGGTTGGTGCAGGTTTTTGCAGACCGCCTGCAAAATCGGGAAGGCGTGGAATTTCTGGAAATAGTCGCGCAGGAACTGAAGCATGGCCAGCGTCTGCTCGTTCAACTCAGGGCCTCCGTGGTGCTTGAGAATCGCCTTGGCCACGTCTTTGTTCCAACACTCCGGGTCAAGCAAAAAGCCGTCCTGGTCCACTTCACAGCTTTTACCGTTCAATTCGAGCTGAGGCATACGAGTCTCCTTTCCAGAATTTGGTGTTCAAGAGGGATTTGGTCTTGTACTCCGCACCTCCTGCGTAAAATATTCACCCTGATTCGGCAAGCACCGGAGCAACGGAAGTTGTCGGATAAAAAGACCTATAAGGGCGATTATTTCGAGGCGATGCGCGACGGCACTCGGTGGAGGCGTTCTTTGCTTGTCCGTTGCGGAGTTGTTGTCAATATCCCGTCATTTCCATTTTTCTTCCAAGCTCGACCGGCCCTCCACGTTCAGATGTCACCCTGGGCGGCGCCTTCGGTCCGGTCCAGTGGATGGTGACGGCACCGTGTTCCGCGGTGTTCAGCAGCGGGGCGTTCATGTTGTCCAGGGTTTGTTTTATTTCCGGGTGGGGATGGTTGAAGCGGTTCAGGAAGCCGGTGCTGACCAAGGCGACTTCCGGCCGGACCAGGGCGTAGAGTTGCGGAGAGTGGCTGGTTCGGCTGCCGTGGTGCGGGATGATCAGAGCTTCGGCGCGCAAGGCGTCAGGGGCGGCGGCCAAGGACTGGAGCAGGGCGGCAATGGACGGCTGTTCGATGTCACCGGGGAGCAGGGCCAGGGGGCGGCCGTTCCAGACCAAGCGCAGGACTAGTGATGCGTCGTTCTGGTTGTCCGCGGTCAGCCAGTCGGTGTCTGGATGGAGGACCTCCAGGACGACGCCTTTGCCCAGGTCGATCACGTCGCCTTTGCTCCAGACGATCTCCGGGATGGCGCGGCGGTTTAAGGTTTCATGCAGGATGCGTCCGTCTCGGCCCTCGGGGCCGCGGCCCTGGGAGGCGAATTCCCGGACCCGAAAGTGATCCAGGGGATAGAACAGGCCCCGGTAGTGATCGAAATGGGCGTGGCTGAGGGCGATGCCGGTCAGCCGGGGCGGCCGACCGTGGGTCAGGGTTGGGGTGATGATGTTGCGGCCCAGGTCGTAGTCCCAGGACCAGAACCCTCCCCCGTCCACCAGCCAGCGCGACCCTCCAGGCAGCTCCAGCAGCACGGCCTGGCCCTGGCTGACGTCCAGCAGGCGCAAGGTGATCTGGGAGCGCTGGTCGGACAGGATGGTGGTCAGTCCGGGCAGGACGAGCAGGGACAAGGCCAGGACCACGGCCATGGGTCTGACGCTTTGCGGGGTGCGCCACCAGGCGGCCGCGGCCAGGAGCAGCATCCAGTAGCCCAGAATTTGGGGCCAGAGGGGCCGCAGCGCAATGGTCGCCTCCAGCCAGCCGATTTGGTCCAGGGCGGCCAACCCGCCGACCATCGCTTCCAGGATGCCGCTGGCCAGGCCGAGCAGCGGCGGTGCCAAGGGAGCGGTCCATGGGGTGAGCAGGGCCAACAGGCCGGTCAGTCCCAGGGGAAAGACCGCCAGGCCGAGCAGGGGCAGCCAAAGCATGTTCAGGTACAGATGCGGACTGATCCGACCGAAGTACCAGGCTTGTAGGGGCAGCAGGGCCAGGGTGGCCACAATGCTCACGGCCAGGATGCCCAGGCCCGCGGCCAGGGGCTTTTGCCACCAGGGCCGCTGGGTGAACCGCAGGGCCTCCCGGCCCAGGGGCCAGGCCAGGGCCAACCCGGCTACGGCCAGGGCGGAGAGCTGCAGGCGCAGGTCAAAAACGGCCAGGGGGGACAGGGCCAGGATGATCAACAGGGCCAGGAACAGTCCGTCCAGCAGCACCCGCTGACGGTTCAGAAGCAGCAGCAAGCCCCAGGAACCGAACATCAGGGCCGCTCGGAGCAGGGAGGGTACGGCCTGCCCCAGCCAGAGATACCCGAGGACAAGCGGTACGCTCAGGAGTACGGCCAGCTTTGGGCGGGGCAGGCGCAGATATATCTGGGGCCGGACCCAGCCCAGTACCGTGGCCCCCAGCCATCCCAGTCCAACCACGAATCCCAGGTGCATCCCGGACAAGGCCAAACTGTGGGCCAGGGACGCCCGTTGAACCATGTCCATGGTCTCGGGGGCGAGCAGGGAGCGGTCGCCCATGAGCAGGGCCAGGAGCATGGCTTGGCCTTGGCCGGGCGGAGTGCTGGAGAGCAGTTTGTCCCGGAGTTGACGGCGGTATTCCCAAGCCGGGCTGCTCACGCCGGAATAGTCGGGGGCCGTGTTGGCCTCCCGGGAATAGGCGCGGTGAAAAATGCCTTGCCGCGCCCAATAGTCTTCGCTGCGGTTCATGCCTGGGTTGGCCATGCCCTGGATGGGCCGTATCCGCAATGCCACCCGGACCTCCTGCCCAGGACTGGGCACGTCCGGCGGGCTCTGCCAGTTCCAGAGCAGTTTTCCACCCAGGGCGCGCGGGGCAGTTTCGCTGGAATTTTCGGCGGGCTGGATCTGAACGTCGCGCAGGATGATCTGGAAATGGTCGCCTGGCCGGGGCCGAATTTCGGCCACTTGGGCCGTGATGGTGGTCGGCGTTCGGTGGTTGATTTCGGGAAAGCCCCCTGGAGGGGGAGCGGGGTGAAGGTGGTGAACCGCGGCTACGCCGAGGGCAAAGGCCAGGAGCGGAGGAACCGCCGTGCGGAAGATTTGCGGGCGAGGGAGGTGTCCTGGAAGGAAAGGGTATTTAGCTGGAGGGAGGGCCGTTTGCGTCTTGACAAGTGGACGGCTCCATGAGCCGAGCAAAGCAATCAGGTAGAGGAGCAGGGCCGTGGCTCCGGGCACGGGCCATTCCCAGGCCAGCATGCCCAGAACCCAGGCGCAAAGCAGGTGTTGCCACGGGAGCAGGCCGGGCCAGATGGGGTGAACCGGGGACTTGGGAGGCGTGATCTCCGAGGCGGTTGTTCCCTGTGCGTCCGGGGAAGGAGGTTGATCCCGACTCATGGCGCGGCCTCCGGGTGCTCCTCATTTCACCACATGTCGTATCTACTCAGCATATTTTGTGTCCGCCCTTGCTCCGACAACAGCATTACTTTGTGCTGAATAGTTACCACATGTATTCCTTATCGTCCGGGCAATCCGGCTACGTCGCGGAGCAGACCCCGGCGTCCGAGAAGCTGGCCATCTCGTTGAGCATGGCCGCCGCGGCGCGGAGCACGGGGATGGCCAGGGCGGCTCCGGTGCCCTCGCCAAGACGCATGCCCAAATCCAGGATCGGGCGGGCTTGGAGCTGGTCCAGGATGATGCGGTGGCCGGGTTCGGCCGAGCCGTGGGCGAAAAAGGCATAGTCCGCCACATGGGGCTGGATTTTCCAGGCCGCGACGTAGGCCGCCGTGGAGATGAAGCCGTCCACCACGATGGCCAGCTTGCGCCGGGCGCAACCCAGGATCAGACCGGTAAGGCAGGCGATTTCCAGGCCGCCCAGGGCTGCCAGGGTACGCAAGGGAGGTGCGGGGGGCAGGGCGTTGCTGTTGACGGACAGGGCCCGGGCGATGACTTCGGCCTTGTGACGGACTTCTTGCGCCGACAAGCCGGTGCCCGGCCCGGTGATCCGTTCCGGCGCGCACCCCAGGTAGGCGCAGTAGAGGGCCGTGGCCGCGGTGGTGTTGGCAATGCCCATCTCGCCGGTACCCACGGCAAGCACCCCTTCTTCGGCGGCTTGCTCGGCCAGGGAGATACCCACGGCAACCGCCTCGGCGCATTCCGCTTCGGACATGGCCGGTCCCACGCTGAAATCCGCGGTTCCGGGCTTGACCTTGTGGCGCAGCAGCATGGCGGAGTCCGGAACATCGGTGGTGAAGTCGTCGTGGGCCACGCCCACGTCCACGACCCGTAGTTCCACTCCGGCTGAGCGGGTCAAGACGTTCACGGCCGCTCCTCCGTGAAGGAAGTTGCGGACCATCTGGGCCGTGACCTCCGAGGGAAATTTACTGACGCCCTGGGCCGCGACGCCGTGATCCGCGGCGCAGGTGTAGATGCGGGCCGGGTCGACCTTGGGGCTTGGGCCGCGACCGGCGTTTCGGCTGATCAGAGCCAGTTGCAGGGCCAGTTCCTCCAACCGGCCCAGGCTGCCCTGGGGCTTGGTCAGGTCGTCCAGCCGGGCCTGGATGGCGGATGTCGTTGCGCGGTCCAGGGGAGTGACGGCTTGGACGCAGTCCTGGAGCTTATTGGCAGCGGACTGGTTCATGACTGGAAGTCCAGTTTGCAGGTCGCTCCCTGGGGGTAATCCGCCGGGGGCGTTTTCATGTGCACCGGTTGGCCGGTGGATTGGAGCACGGCCTGCCAATAGTTGCTGACCGTGTTGATCTTCTTGCGCTTTCCGGCAACCAGGCTGAGCGGCAGATGGATGAAATAGCCGTGCAATTTGCTGACCACCATCCCGGTTTTGCCGGCCATGGCCGCATGCACGGCGTTCTGGCCCAGGAACCCGCAGTACACCCGGTCGTTGGCGTTGGCCGGGACCGAGCGGATAATGTAGCTGGGATCAATGAACTTCAGGGTGTACTCCATGTCCTTGGATTTGAAGTAGGTATCGATTTCCCGTCGTAACAGGCCGCAGATGTCACGCAAGACCGGATTGCCCGAGGCGTCGGTCTGGCTGGAAGCAGCCAGGAGGTCCTGTCCCGCCCCTTCGGCCACCACCACCACGGCGTGTCCGCGATGGCGGATGCGGTCGTCCAGGGCCTGCAAAAAACCATTGGGGCCGTGGATCTCAAAGGAATCTTCCGGGACCAGCACGAAGTTGACGTCTTTCAGGGCCAGTGTGGCCTGGGCCGCGATGAATCCGGACTCCCGGCCCATGAGCTTGACCATGCCGATGCCGTTGGGCGCGCCCAAGGCTTCGGTATGAGCGCAGCGGATGGACTCCGTGGCCTTTTCCACGGCGGTGTCAAAGCCAAAGGAGCGGGGGACGAAGTTAATGTCGTTGTCAATGGTCTTGGGAATACCGATTACGGCCAGCTTCAGCCCGCGCTTGGCAACTTCCTCCTGGATTACAAGGGTGGCCTGCATGGTTCCGTCGCCGCCGATCAGGAATAGAATGTTGACGTTCATCCGTTCCAGGGCGTCCACGATTTCCTCAGGTGACTGTGGACCACGTGAGGAAGAGAGGATCGTTCCTCCGAACTCGTGAATGCTTGCAACCTTGTCCGGAGTGAGTTCCTCCAAATTGTGTCCGTAGGAGGGGATGAAGCCCTGCAATCCGTAGCGAATACCCAGGGTGGAGGACACGCCGTAGCTGTGGTGGGCTGTCATGACCAGGGCGCGAATGACGTCGTTGATGCCAGGACAAAGGCCGCCGCAAGTCACGATGGCGCATTTGGTCTTCGGAGGATCGAAGTACAGGTTGGCCCGAGGCCCGGCGGGCTCGAAATCGTAGGTCTTCACGCCGTTGGTACCGGTTTCGCCCTCTTCGTTTGTCACGAAAAGCTGAACCCGCTGGTCTTCATTAATGAATAGGGCGCACTCCATGCGGGAGCGGACCTTGGCCGGACCAAGGTCGGGAATGGCGGTGGAAATGTCGTCTTCCGTATGTATGCTTACTTGCGTGTCGCTCATGGTGTCCTCCTGAATCGCAATGTTTTCGGGGAGAGAATTATCGTCGGGCAGTGGCAGTGATTGGTATTAATGGCAAGAAATGAGCCGCACTATGAAGCAAAGCGCCTAGAATGGCAAACCAGCCTGAATGCGATTTTCCGGTTCCCTTGGGAGCGGCGTTTGGGCTGGATGCAAGACAATATTGTCACGCAAAGCACCTTGACACAAATTTCTCAATCAGATACTCGCTTTCTGAATCGAGAATACACGGACAACGGCGGTTTTGTTCAAAAAAGTATTACTCAGTCATGCGCGGGGGATTCTCTCCCGTTCTTTTTGGTTTTTCAATGGCCTGGGTGGGCTTCCTTCAGGCAGGGCGTCCCGAAACGCTCTTAATCCCTGGACGAACCTTGTCTTGGGCGGGTATCAAGCCTGTTCGCGAGCATGCGCTTTTTTTCATTAACCTGACATCGTCACTTTGGCCGGGGCTATGACTAACGACATCATTGAACTTCTCAAGGAAAATCGAAGCATGCTGGTTGAACGCTGGACTGCTTCGACCCTGCAAACCTATCCTTCCGAAAGCGCCCGCTTCTACTCTAAGGAAAAAGATCAGTTTCTCAATCCCGTGGGCCATGCCATGGGCAAGGGGCTGTCCGAGATTTTCGACGCCATGCTGGCCGGACTGGATGTTCAACAGATTCGGCCGATGTTGGACAGCATGGTTCGCATCCGGGCCGTTCAGGGGTTCGCCCCCTCCAACTCACTGGCCTTTCTGTTGTTCATCAAGAAGATAATCCGCGATGAACTGGGTGCGGAGATTCAATCCAAAGGCCTGGATAAGCAGCTCACGACCTTTGAAGAACGGGTCGACGGGGTTTTGCTGGTGGCCTTCGACGTCTACGCCCAGTGCCGACAGACGTTGTCCGACATCAAAAACAGCGAGTTCATCAACCGGCACACTCAGCTTTTGAAGCGGGCCAACCTGATGAGTGAGGAAACCCGTCTTTCCTGACGGGGTGGACGACCATTCAACGTAACCACGGAGCATTAACGCAAAGCGAGGTAGGGAAATGGCAGTGTGGTATTCTTTGTTACTCGTCTTGGGAATGTCCCTTTTTGTCTACCTGGGAGCCGGATTGCTCGGTTTGCAGGCCATTTTCGGCATCGTCATCCCGTATGCGGCGATCCTGGTCTTTTTGATCGGATTCACCATGCGGGTGTTGGGTTGGGCCAAGTCGCCGGTGCCGTTCCGGATTCCCACCACCGCCGGACAACAGAAAAGCCTGGACTGGATCAAGCCGTCCACGGTTGACAGCCCCTATACCACCTGGGGCGTCGTGGGCAGGATGGCCATGGAAATCCTGCTGTTTCGATCCTTGTTTCGCAACACCAAGGCCGAAATCACCGAGGGCAAGCTGGCCTACGGGTCCAACAAGTGGCTCTGGCTGGGCGGCATTCTTTTTCACTACACCTTTCTGACCATCGTGATCCGGCACCTGCGCTTCTTCACGGAGCCCGTGCCGTATTTCGTGCAGGCTCTGGAGAGCATTGACGGCATGTTGCAGATCGGCTCCCCGGTGATTTACCAGACCGACGTCATCTTGGTCGCGGCCCTGCTGTTCCTGCTGGTTCGGCGACTGGCAAGCCCGCAGTTGCGCTACATTTCCCTGCCCGCCGACTATTTCCCGCTGTTCCTGATCCTGGGGATTGCTCTTTCCGGCATCATGATGCGCTACTTCGCCATCTTTAAGGTCGACCTGATGAGCGTGAAGGTTCTGGCCATGGGCTTGGCCACCTTCAACCCCACGGTTCCGGAAGGAATCGGCGTAATGTTCTACATCCACCTTTTTCTGTTCAGCATGTTGCTGGCCTATTTCCCGTTCAGCAAGCTGATGCACTTGGGCGGCGTATTTCTCAGCCCGACCCGCAACCTGCCCAACGACAGCCGGATGGTTCGCCACGTCAACCCCTGGAACGCCCCTGTGAAGGTTCATAGCTACGAACATTACGAGGATGATTTCCGGGAAAAGATGATCGAGGCCGACCTTCCCGTGGAAAAGCAGGCTTAAGGCGGCTTCCCAGCTGCTGACGGCAAGCATAGGTAATCAAGATAAGGAGTCGTTATGTCACAAGCGCCAAAGCCAGAAGAATTGCTCCGGGTATCGCATATTCCCCCCAAGAAAGATTGGATGGATCCCCGGGTGGACCTCGTTCCCGGAACATGGGGGTACCCCGGGAAGGCGAGCAGCCTGGAAACCCTCGGGCTGCCGAACCCTCGGGATTGGAACCCCACGGATGAGGACTGGAAGCTGCCTCCCAACTGGAAGGAGATCATCCACGAAGGTCTCAAGGAGCGTCTGGAAAAGTATCGCTCTCTGAAAGTGTTTATGGACATCTGTGTCCGTTGCGGGGCCTGCGCGGACAAATGCCACTTTTTCATCGGCAGCGGAGACCCCAAGAACATGCCCGTGTTGCGGGCCGAACTGCTCCGATCCATCTACCGCAAGGATTTCACCACCGTGGGGCGCATTTTGGGCGCGTTCGCCGGCGGGCGCGAGCTGACCGAGGACGTGATCAAGGAGTGGTTCTACTACTTTCACCAGTGTACGGAGTGTCGGCGCTGTTCGCTTTACTGTCCGTACGGAATCGACACCGCGGAGATCACCATCGTCGTTCGGGAGCTCTTGAACCTGATCGGCGTGAACATCGATTGGATCCTTGGAGCGGCGGCCAACTGCTACCGCACCGGAAACCACCTGGGGCTGGAGCCGCATACCTTCAAAGGCAACATCGACTTCCTGGTGGACGACATCGAGGAATACGTCGGCATTCGCCTGAACCCCACATTCAACCGCAAGGGCGCGGAAATTTTGTTCATCGCTCCTTCCGGCGACGTCTTCGCCGATCCCGGCATTTTCACCTACATGGGCTACCTGATGCTCTTTGAGCACATCGGTCTGGACTATACCATCAGTACCTACGCTTCCGAAGGCGGCAACTTCGGGCTGTTCACCAGCCAGGAGACGATGAAGCGGCTCAACTCCAAGATGTATGCCGAGGCCAAACGACTGGGCGTGAAATGGATTCTGGGCGGCGAGTGCGGGCATATGTGGCGCGTGCTGCACCAGTACATGGACACCATGAACGGGCCGGCGGACTTTCTGGAAGTCCCCAAGTCGCCCCTCACCGGAACCGTGTTCGATAACGCCAAGTCAACGAAGATGATCCACATCGTGGAGTTCATGGCCGACCTGATCCACCACGGCAAGCTCAAGCTGAATCCAAAACGTAACGACTACTTGCGGACTACGTGGCACGACTCCTGTAACGTGTCCCGCGGCATGGGCATGTTCGAGGAACCGCGCTATGTGCTCAAGAGCGTGTGCAACAACTTCTTTGAAATGCCGGAGAACACCATTCGCGAGCAGACTTTCTGTTGCGGCGGCGGCACCGGCTTGAACGCCGGGGAGTTCGAATACCTGCGGATGATGGGCGGCATGCCCCGGGCGTTCGCGGTCAAGCATGTGCAGGAAAAGCATGACGTGAACCGCTTGGTGAACGTCTGCGCGCTGGACCGGGCCATTCTGCCTCCGCTGATGGATTATTGGGCGCCCGAGGTTTCCGTTTCTGGGTTGACGGAACTGGTGGCCAATGCGTTGATCATGGAAGGGGAGCACGATCGGCCCACCGATCTGCGCGGCGAGGACATTCCAGGCTTGGAGGGGGATGAATAATGTACAACGCCGGTAAAATCATACCTGGACTGGTTATTTTTCTTGGGCTGGTGACGTTTCCGTTTTGGTCGAACCTCGGCAGGGCGGCCTTCGAAGCACCGGAACTGGTCTTGCCTGAGACTGAGGAAGAATGCGTCGAGTCCGGAGACTGGATGCGCGCCAACCATATGATCCTGCTGGACGATTGGCGGGATTTGGCGGTTCGGGACAATATGCGCCTGTATACCAGTGAAACGGGAAAGCGCTTCGACATGAGCCTGACCAAAACCTGTCTGTCGAGCCAGTGCCATGCCAACAAGGACACGTTCTGCGACCGATGTCACGATGCTTTGGCCATCGCCCCGCACTGCTGGGATTGCCACGTCGTACCGTCAATGGGGGAGGAATAAGCCATGGCCATAAATCGAAGAACCTTTCTGAAGGCCGCCGGACTGACGACTCTGGCCGGAGTGGCCGGACACGCGGCGATGGAGCTGTTGGCCCCGGGCGCGCTGGAAGCTTCTGGGCCTTCGAAGGTCGGAGAGTATCCTGAAGCCCTGACCGCCAAGCGCTGGGCCATGCTCATCGATACGGAGAAGTTCACCACGGCCCAGGTGTACCAGAAGTGCATCGATGCCTGTCATGTTCTGCACAACGTGCCGCACATCCCCGGAGACCAGGAAATCAAGTGGTTGTGGACCGACAGTTTCAAGCACGCCTTCCCGGACCAGCAGCACGCTTTGGTTCCGGACAGGGTCAAGAATCAGCCCTTTATGGTGCTGTGCAACCACTGCGACAATCCGCCCTGCGTGCGGGTCTGTCCGACCAAGGCCACGTTCAAGCGCGACGACGGCATTGTGATGATGGACATGCACCGCTGCATCGGTTGCCGGTACTGCATGGCCGGCTGTCCCTACGGCGCGAGGAGCTTCAACTTCTGGGATCCGCGGCCGTTCATCGAAAACATCGATCCCTACTACCCCACCCGGATGAAGGGCGTCGTGGAGAAGTGCACGTTCTGTGAAGACCGGTTGGCCAAAGGGCAGCTTCCAGCCTGCGTCGAGGCCTCGGAAGGAGCGCTGATTTTCGGCGACCTGGCCAATGAGGACTCCGAAGTGCGTCGGGTGTTGCGGGAGCGGTACAGCCTGCGTCGCAAGCCTTCCCTGGGGACCAACCCCCACGTCTTCTATCTGATATGAGGTGACCAAATATGTTGGAAAAAGCGTTACAGGGAAACAAGGCGTACTGGGGGTGGATCGCCACGCTCCTCGTCGTCATCGGTATCGGTTTCGGCTTTTACGTGTATCAGTTGCAGCAGGGCCTGGGCGTCACCGGTCTGAACCGGGACGTTTCCTGGGGACTGTACATCGGACAGCTGACCTACATGGTCGGCATCGCCGCCTCGGCGGTCATGCTGGTCCTGCCCTATTATCTGCACGATCATAAGGCCTTTGGGAAGCTGGTCATCTTCGGCGAGTTTCTGGCCGTCTCCGCGGTTGTCGTCTGTCTGCTGTTCGTCGTTGTCGACCTGGGTCAACCCCAGCGACTGATGAACGTTATCCTTTACCCCACCCCCAACTCGGTCCTGTTCTGGGACATGGTGGTCTTGAACGGATATCTCTTCCTGAACATCATCATCGGCTGGTCGGTGCTGCACGCCGTGAAGAAAGGCGTTCGCCCTGCTTCCTGGGTCAAGGTCCTGATTTACGTGTCCATTCCCTGGGCCGTGAGCATCCACACGGTCACGGCGTTTTTGTATGCCGGCCTTCCCGGACGGTACTTCTGGCATGACTCCTTGCTGGCGGCCAGCTTCCTGTCCGGTGCTTTCGCGGCCGGTCCCGCCCTGCTGCTGTTGATTCTGATGATCGTGCAAAAGGTTTCGGATCTGAAGATTCCCAAGGAAGCGATCCAGACCATGACCAAGATCATCACCTATGCCTGGGCCATCAACTTGTTCATGGTGCTGTTGAAAATCTTTTCCGCCTACTACAGCCAGTACCCCGCGAAAATGGCCGCCTTTGACTACATGTTCGGGGGATACGGTGGAGAGCAGTTGATGCCCTGGATGTGGAACTTCGTGTTCTTGGGAGTTGTCTCTCTCGCTTTACTGGTCATCCCCGCAACCCGGAACAATCCGGTAACCATGACTATCGCCCTGATCATGGTTTTTGTCGCCGGCTGGATCGACAAGGGCCTGACCCTGGTCATCGGCGGATTCATTCCCAACCCCTTCAAGGTGCATACGGAATACTGGCCGACGATTCCCGAGGTTTTCATCTCCATTGGAGTGTACGCCGTGGGCCTGTTGATCCTGACCGTCCTGTACAAGGTGGCCCTTGCGGTACAGCGGGAATCCGCGTCCTAGGCGCTACCGGGCGTAGTCTCGAATTCAAGCCTCCAAGCCCGCCGCGACCTGAACCGCGGCGGGCTTTTCTTTGGACCGACGGTCCGGCAAGTCCAGGCTCTGAACAGAGGCTGAGCAAAGCGAGAAACCCCTTTGGTCCCATGCGCGAACGGCGAAATATTCCTGCTCAAAAATGCCCTTCACGCTCTTGACATCACAGCCTAAACGTCTCAAGAATATCTGGTCGTTCGGCTTTTCTGAAGGGCAATGGGCGTGCCGATAGCTCGGATTTCCAGCGCCAGGACCACGACCAGCGCGTTATTTTGATTGTCTTTCGAGGAGGGGGCGCTTTTCGTCCGAATACGGGACGACCTCGCCCGTGGCGTCGGGAGTTCGACGTCGAAGCACCACAACCTGCTCACGGAATTGATCCCGGGCAGATTTCATTTAAACTGGAGGTAGAAAATGGGTTGGAAGATTACTGTTGATGTCGACAAGTGTACGGGCGACGGCGAGTGCGTCGATGTTTGCCCTGTTGAAGTCTATGAACTTCAGGACGGAAAGGCCGTTGCCGTGAACGAGGAAGAGTGTCTGGGCTGTGAATCGTGCATTGAGGTCTGTGAAACCAACGCCCTCACGGTCGAGGAAGTCTAGACGTCGACTTTTTTCTCTCATAACTGTCATTCGTTTTTGCCAAAAGGAGGGTCACCCTCCTTTTGGCGTTTTAGGAGTACGGCATGTCACTGGATTTTTCACCATTTTTTTCGAAATACGAAAAACTGTTAGCTGATGTGGACAAGGTTTTCGAGACGGTCAAGGATCAACACGCGGACTGCGTGACCTGCACGACGGGATGCAGTGACTGTTGTCATGCGGTTTTCGATTTGCCCTTAATTGAAGCCTTATACTTGAATCACCATTTTCACGGTGTGCTGCCTAAGGAAGTCAAGGACCAGATTTTGGCCAAAGCCGACCAAGCGGATCGCGCGGCATATAAATTGAAATTTCAGGCTCACAAAAGGCAACGTTCCGGCGAGGAAACCGACGTCATCCTGGAAGATATGGCTCGCAAGCGGGTCCGGTGTCCGTTGCTTAACGCGCAGGATCGTTGCGACCTTTACGCATATCGGCCCATTACCTGTCGGCTGTACGGCATTCCACAGGAAGTCGCCGGCAAGGCTAGGACCTGCGCGCTTTCCAAGTTTTCACCCGGCGCTCCGTACCCTACGGTCCATGTGGACAAGATCCATCGTGCATTGGCCGCTCTGAGCATGGAGTTGGTTGCCTCGCTGAATACAAAGTACAATCAGATGGCCGACATGCTCGTCCCTCCGTCCATGGCCCTGCTCACGGTATACGACGATGAGTATTTGGGGCTGCAGACGTCCTCCGGGTGTTCTTCTGGCGGCTGCTCATCCGGCTCCTGCTCTTCTGGTGACAGTTCGGTATCCGGCATTCCAGTTTCCGGAACTTTGCCTGGTGGATGCGGTCCGGTCAAAAAGGACGGCTGTACCTGCGGTCCGAACGAATGTGATCCCGGGAGCTGCGAGCCATGTCGGAAATAGACGAACAGCAAGAGCAGAAACGGGCGATTTACGAGAGTCTTTCTCCCCGAGCCAAGACCTATGTCGCCAAAGTCGGGTACGACAAGTGGGACCCGTTCCAGAAGCCTAACGACCCGTTGGACCTGCGAAAATTTACCACGGACAAAACCGCACGGACCATGGCCATGGGGTTTTTGCAACAACGCAAGGAAGAGCATTATTCCAACGTCTACGCCAAAGCCGTGTTGGACATGTGCATGGGACTGATGGATAACGATGAGCGCTATCTGGCCATGTATGAATTTTGCCGCTGGTATCAGGAGCAACCCCAGCCCCATGAAGAAGTTTTGGAGCAACGAACATTCCGACGCGACTAGGTCAGACCGACAACCATTCCCTGCAAACTCACTGGAGCGATCATGAACGCATCCTCGAATACCGACGATTTTATCAAGGAAAAGAAAGACCAGCTTGCTCAGAACGCCGATTGCGGCAATTCGCACTACAATCTGGGAGTTGCCTACCTCTCCCAACGCAAATGGAAGGAAGCTGAGGAAGAATTCTTTGCTGCCGTGGAGTCCTCGCCCACGTTGGCCGAGGCGTATGTGCAACTGGGCGGTATCCGGATGTATCAAAACGACCTGGAGGGCTGCCTTTACTTCAATCAAAAAGCCGTAAAAGTGCGTCCCAAGTTCCCGGTTCCTTACGGCAATATCGGTTTCGTGCATCTCCAGCAGGGTGAACCGGAAAAAGCGTTGGAGCCGCTGCTGCAGGCCCTTTCGCTCCAACCAAAATTCGTCCAGGCGCATACGACCCTGGCCAGTGCGTATTATGCCTTGGGTGACCTGGAAAAATGTATCGACCATTGCGCTCGGGCGATCAAGATCGAGCCGCGCTTCGCTCCGGCCTACAACAATCTCGCGCTGTGCTATTACGACCAGGGCAAGTTCGACCTGGCCCTGGAGAACATGGACAAGGCCCTGGAGTATGGTTTCGAGGTGGTACCGGATTTTCGCGCACGGCTCGAAGAGCATCGATCTTGATCTTTGACCGTGGTGTTCGAGAGGCTCAAGCCATCTGATGGGTGGTCGGTCGGGAGGTCCTGGTGGCGTATTTCAAATCCATGAAGCAGGATTTTTCAGCTTTCCTGCTTCAAGACGATTGGCGAGAGCGATTAGGGCACTACTTCGATTTGCCGCCCCGTAAGACTTTGGGGCCGCTTTTTTCCCTGCTGTTGGCTCCGGAACCGCTCTTGAAGTGGCGGGCTGTTTCAGCCTTTGGGGAGATCGTCGCCAGGCTGGCGGAGCAGGACCTGGAATCAGCGCGGGTGGTCATGCGCCGGTTGATGTGGAATTTGAATGAAGAATCCGGGGCCATTGGCTGGGGAGCCCCGGAATCCATGGGAGAGAGCCTGGCACGGTGTCCAAGGCTGGCCGTGGAATTCAATCGGATTCTGATTTCCTACGCCCAGGAACCCACGTCCGGTGACGGCAACTACCTCGACCATGAGCCGTTGCGGCGCGGGGTCTACTGGGGCATGGCCAGATTGGCCGAAAAGCAGCCGGATTTGGTTCAGCAGGGCCGCTCGACGTTTCTTGAGCTGTTGAAGGATGAAGACGCGGAAAAACGGGCTCTGGGCCTTTGGGGGCTGTGTTCGATGGGAGCCGGGTATGAGACCGCGTCCGCGGTGCGATCCTTGATTGAAGACAAAAGCGTCGTCGTGCTGTACCGCGACGATCAGTTGCGGGAGTATCTCGTCAGCGACCTTGCACGGGAAGCCTTGGCCAAGATTGTGGCCTGAATTTCGACTGCGTCATGTTTGATCGTTCTCTGGGCCGTTTTCCTGGTAGCGCCGGGATGCCGCTACGAAGTTTACGGCCCATGTCGGCACTCCAAGGGTGTGCAGGTGGGTGTAACAGGCAAAGGTGTTGCGGAAAATCAGTCCGTCTCGATTTTGGTCGATACCACTGCCCCTTTGCATTTCCAAGGCAAAGGACATCTCTGGCGGTAATGGGGTGACGCATTTTGAATAATGAAATTCATGGCCTGTGAATTCCAGTCCCACGGCATGAAAGGGGTTGGGATGGACTACCTTGGCCACTGTGTACCCATGACCCTGTGGTTTGGCGCAGAGCATGGTCTGGACGGGGAAAACCCCGGCCATCGGGTAAATGGTTTCCCGGCAAATCAGGCTTTGCCCCAAATACATGAACCCACCGCATTCCGCGTAGATGGGGAGACCTTGCCCAGCGAGTCGGTAAACCAGGGCCCTTGTGGTCTCGTTTCTGGTTAGTTGCTCGGCCTGGGTTTCCGGAAATCCTCCCCCCAGGTAGAGCCCGTGGAGTTCGGGCCACGGCGCGGGCGAGAGCAGGCTGAGCTCCACCAACTCTGCTCCATTTCTTCGCAATTCCTCTAAATTTTCGCGGTAATAAAACCAGAGTGCCGCATCCCGGACCACTCCAATGCGAACGGTGGTGGTCGGAAGGAGTCGCTCATCCTCCTGCCGGGAGACCTGCAGAGCTGGTTGTGCCGCCTGATTGTCTGTCTGCGATGGCTGCTGAACGAGCAGACTTGTTGCATCGCCTTTTGGGCAAAGCACTGCCGTGAAGCAGCACTCCCGGAGACGGCCTTGGGACGGATCGGGCAAAGGTATACTGGAGACGCTGGTGGCGATCTTTCGAATGGTCTCGATGTCCAGACAGTCTCGGGCGATGGTGGCGAGGCTGCTCAGGGTCGCATCGGCCTCGGCGCATTCCTGATCCGAAACCAAGCCCATGTGGCGTTCCGGGATGGGGTCCGGCTTGATCTTGGGAAGAATGCCGACCACGGGGACATCCGTGTACTGTTCGATGCACTGGCGGAGAATGGTCTTGTGGCGTTGCCCGGCGGTTCGGTTGAGAATGACGCCCGCAAGGCGCAGGTTTGGTTCAAAGGTCCGGCAGCCAAGGATTAAGGCGGCCACAGTGCGGGTCATCTTGGTGCAGTTGATGATCAGCACCACCGGTGTTTGAAGCAGCCTAGCCAATTCCGCGGTGGAACAGGAACCACTGGTGTCCTTGCCGTCGAAGAGTCCCCTGTTGCCCTCGATCAGGGCCATGTCGGCCGAGGCGGACTCTCGGAGAAAAAGGCGCACCAGCGAATCGCCGGGCATCATGAACGGGTCGAGATTGGACGTCTCCCGCCGGGCGGCCAAGCCAAGCCAGGCGGCATCAATGTAGTCCGGTCCCTTTTTGAACGGCTGGATTCGCAATCCGATATCGGTCAGTGCGCGGCACAGGCCCAGGGAAATGATGGTTTTCCCGGCTCCACCGCTCAGACCGGCCAGAATCAAGCGTGGAGGAGTGTTCACGGAGCGTGTGGGGAGAGTGGTGGAAAGGTGGAGAAAGGAAGAATGATGAGACGAAATCTCGTTTAAAAATTGGGGCGTCCCAAAATAGTTCGTCGCATATCCGTTGTCGTGATGGCTGTGGGGTCAGCGCCGAGGGGTCATGATGCGAGTGCCATCATGAGGTGGGCGATGAGTGGAGCATGTGCCGAACGGATGATGTATTCTGGGAAGCCCCTGGAAAAGGCTGCTGCTAATCTTCGCCTTCCCCGGCATGCTGCTTGCCGGCGCCTTTGAGGCCGTAAAAGGTGGTGCTGCCGCTGGACCAGTATTCCAGAACTTCTTCGTTGACCATCTGGCCCAGAAGTTTTTTTGCGTGCAGGGTTTTGATTTCCGGAACCATGGCGGCCAAGTCTTTAAAATAGAATTTTGACTTGTTTTTGCTTTTGGCCATCATGCCGTCGACTATGGCTTGTTTTGCCGCTGCGTCATCCATGAGATTCTCCTCGGTTTATAAACAGCCTGGGGGCGGGATGCCCCCAGGCTGTTTTTTATGTGTTGACTTAGAACTTGAAGTTCGTGGTCTGCCGCCAGGTCTCGTAGGCGGGATCACGGAAGTCATCGATCAAGTGCCAGGTGAACTCCAGATCGCAAACCTCGAAGAAGCGTTCCCAGCCGATGCGCTCGGCCCATTCACCCAGACGCTCGTACTTGTGGGCGCCCTTGGAATAAGCCTCGACGATCTGGCGAACTTTCTTGACCAACGTGGGCCAACGGGGTGGCTCGTTGGGGACGAAGTCCACGACGACCTTGGAGAACTTGGGATTGCTGATCCGGTTGGACACCTTGCCGCCGACCATGATGATCAGGCCGTCGCCGCCTTGACCGTCGGACAGAGGCAGGGCCGGACACATGGTGTAGCAGTTGCCGCAGAACATGCAACGCTCGTTCTTGATGGCCACGGAGTTGACCTTGGTGCCGTCAGGCATGTCGACCTTGGTCGGGCGAATGGCAGCAGTGGGGCAAGCGGACACTGCCAGGGGGATCTCGCAGATATTGTCCAGGGTCTTGTGGTCGATGATCGGAGGCTTGCGGTGGTAGCCGACGAAGCCGATGTCCGAGCAGTGCACGGCGCCGCACATGTTTACGCAGCAGGCCATGGAGACGCGCAGTTGCGCGGGCAGGCGCATCTGGGTGAACTCTTCAAACATGTCGTCCATCACGGCCTTGACCGTGCCGGAGGCGTCGGAAGCCGCGGTGTGGCAGTGCACCCATCCCTGGGTGTGAATGATGTTGGTCATGCCCGCGCCGGTTCCGCCGATGGGGAACTTGAAGCTGCCGCCGGTATGCTTGCGGCTGAGCAGGTCTTCCTTCAACGGAGCGACTTTGTCCTTGCTGTCCACCATGAACTCGACGTTGTTCCGAGTGGTCCAACGGACGTGTCCGCCGCAGTGCTTGTCCGCGATTTCACAGATTTCCCGGATGGTCTGCACACCCATCAGGCGGGGGGAGCCGACACGGACTGTGTACACTTCGTCGCCGCTCTCGGCCTTGTGCATCAACACGCCGGGCTCCAGGATTTCGTGGTACAGCCACTTTCCGTAGTTGTTTTTGAGCACTGGCGGCAGGAACTCCTGGTAGTGCTTGGGGCCGATATCCGTGATCCGGTCCTTCATCGGCTGCTTCGGATCATATCCTGAGGAAATGAATGCCATTTGTATAACCTCCTGGGCTCGTTACATTTTGTGACGGCTTCTGTAGTCTTCAATCTTCCGATCCCAACCGCCGGTGACTTCCTCTTCCTTCCAGAAGATATAGGGGTTGGTCCTCGGCTCCTGAACCACGCGGGCATCGACTTCGACTTCCAGAACCTGCAGGATCTTGTACAGGCCGACGCGCTTCATGGTTTCACCGACACGCTCACGGTTCTTGCCCTCTTCCATCCAGAACTCGAACAGCTTTTCGATCAGGTCCTTGATCTCGGTGTACGGGGCTTCGCACTTGATGAAGGGAACGACCAGGGTGCCCATCTGAGCGCCATCCAGGATCGGGGCTTTGGCGCCCAGGAGCATGGCGCAGCCGGTGTCCTCACCGATGCGCAGGGCACGCGGCATGGCGTTGATGCAGTGCATGCAGTGGTTGCACTCTTTGTCGTTGATCTTCAGGGTGTCGCCTTCCATCCACATACACTGGGTCGGGCAAAGGGCGATAATTTCCTTCTGGATGTCGAACTTGCCCCAGTCGCGTCCGGCATGGGCTCCGCCGTTCGGAGGAATCTCGCCGCCGATGTAGGCCTTGACCGCTTTCTGGTCGATACGGATGTTGTCCTTCCACAGTCCGATGAAGGACAGGTCGGAGCGGGCGATGGATGCCACGCAACCGTTGGGGCAGCCGTCAAACTTGAATTTGAATTTGTACGGAAAAGCCGGGCGATGCAGGAAGTCCTGGAATTCATTCGTGAAGTCATGACAGATGTCCTGGGCATCGATACAGGCAAACTCGCATCGGGACTTGCCAAGACAGCAGGCCGGGGTGCGCAGGTTGGAGCCGGAGCCGCCCAGGTCGGTATCCAGGTTGTGGGTCAGTTCATAAAAGATTTCTTCCAACTGCGGGGTGGTGGTGCCCAACCAGACGATATCGCCGGTGGAGCCGTGCATGTTGGTCAGGCCGCTACCGCGGAATTCCCAGAGATCGCAGAGCTTATTCAGGAAGTCCGTGCTGTAGTACAGTCCGGAAGGCTGGTTGACGCGCACGGTGTGGAAGTGCGCCACGCCCGGGAACATTTCCGGCTGGTCGCAGTACCGGCCGATGACGCCGCCGCCATAGCCGAAGACGCCGACGATGCCGCCGTGCTTCCAGTGGGTCTCCCCGTCGTTGTAGGAGAGTTCCAGCACGCCCAGCAGATCGTCGCAGACGTCCACGGGAATCTGGTACTCAACGCCTTTCTCATTCTTCGCCCTTGACTCTGCTTCCCGCTTGATGTCGGAAACAAAGCTGGGCCATGGTCCTTTTTCCAGCTCGTCCAACAACGGGGTCTTGTGTTTCGCCATTGTTCTGCCTCCTCGAAGGGTTTAGGGGGGTTCATCAAACAAAACAGAAGGGAACCGGCCTGCGCATTGAACCGAACTCGCCGGGTGAATGCGACCGCGTCGGCCCCCTTGTGCGCAAAATGAATCCAATGATCTGAATTGAAGCACTTGGAAATATGCTTCGTGAAAATTATTACAACCGTAAAGCTCTTATTGTCAAGGCAAAGGCTCCTTGCGTGAGGTTGGACACCCAAGAGGGGTGGATAGGCTGAAGGTATGTCGAGTTTTTGAAATAAAACATTCGGAATTTTAGTTGGTTGTGGATTGAGTTTGGCGTGTTGCCCGTATCCCGTAACTGCTGGGCAGGTTCTTGCTGTTAAATATTTTTCCTTCGGCCCTAAACGGACGCAGCTTGTTGTTGAGGAGCTGAATCTGGTCCGCGAGTCTGCGTTTATAGGGGAAAAGCTGCGACGCGCTTTTGCGTTCTTCCAAAAAAAGGATCACCTGGATGCGCGGGGATTGGTTCTTGTGAAAGAGGGCGCGTGCAAAGGGTCGCAATTCCGGGACGTCCCAGCGTCGGGCCGCGATGAGGCCGGAGAGACTGTCCCGGACTTTCTGAACCACTTCCGAAACCAGCCGCCCGGAGAGCAGGCGCTGGCGGTTGCGGGACTCATGCCCGCTGAGATCTTTGACCTCAATAAGCAGCAGATCGCCGGGGGCGCCGGACCCCGGACGAACGGCCATGAAATCCACGGCCTTGGTCCCCTCCACTCGAAGCATTGTGCTCCGGTAAAACTTGGTGTCGTCGTATTTGCAGACCGTAACGCCCTGGGCAAAACGAAAGAGCAATTCCCCCTCGACGAATTCGGTCATCGATCCGTCTCCAAATGCTGCTCAAGGTAGCGGTCGCTCTGATCCAATTCCTCTTCCAAAGCCGCGATGTTGGGCAAACCCTCAATGTCTTCGTCCTGGTGCGCGACGACTCCGGAATTGTTGTATTCCAGCCCGGTGAACAGGGTCTGGACAGCATGGGACCGGTTCAGCAAGGCCAACTCCCTGAGCAGAAAAAGGCTGTGGGTGGCGATGACCACCTGGATTCCGGCCTGGGCCGTGGCCAGCAGCGCCTGGGCAACTTTGCGGATCAATCTGGGGTTCAGGTTGCTGTCCGGCTCATCCCAAAACAGCGTGCATCCGCGGCACAAGGTTCCGTTTAGCAGCAAGTACGCCAGTTGGGCGATCTTGCGCAGCCCCTCGGCCAGCAAACCGATTTCCAGCTTGCCTTTGTCGCTGGTTTTGACGTGAAAACGTCCGTGCTCCAGAAGGACTTTGCCCCGCAGGATGGTCTCCAGTTCTTGAATCAGGGTGGCTACTGGTTGCAATTGGGATGGCTTTAATGGCCCGGCCTGGAATTTTCGGCACAGGTCGTAATAGGTCTCGTCCATGGGCAGTTCACGGCGCTCATAGGAGCCGACCAGGCTCGGGAAAAGCGACAAGGCTTCCTTGGGAGGGAGCATCACAGGTGACTTGGCGGTTTTGGGGGGCGTATGCGCTTCGATAGCCACTTTTTTGCGGCTGTTGGGCGCGAAGCTGAAGCGCAGGGCATGCCCCTGGAAGGCGGCGAACACCACACAGCGCGATCGCCCGGAAGTCCTATTGACCAGCCCACCGAGAAAATCCGGACGAAACACGGCCACCAATTTTTCCGCGATCCGTTCGTCCAGGTGGAAGTGGATTTCCGGAGCCGTTTCCTCGGAACTCTCGCTTTGCAGAGCGCTGACCACATAGGCGAGCTTGAGCAGATGACTCTTCCCCGTGCTGTTTTCTCCGACAATGACGTTCAAGCCGGGGGTGAAGCTCAGCTTGGCTTCGGCGAACAGGGAAAACCGGGAAACGGCGAGCGATGTCAGCATGGCGGGGCGCTCCGGCTTTGGGTGAAGGGGTGAGGCAGTCCGGTTTGGATCTTTGATCGAGGATTTCGATGTATGACTCTTCACCTGAAACACTTGCATGGAAAGGGAAGATGGTCAATGTTGTTTCGGAGTCGATGTCTCACCCCATTATCATCATGTCGATGGAGAACGCCGCATGAACAGAACATCCGTTTTTCAGGCCGTGAGCGCCGCCGTGCCGCTGGGTTCCATTCTGCTTCGGGGCTGGGTGCGCACCAGGCGGGACGCCAAGGAAGTCACGTTTCTGGAGATCAACGACGGCTCCTGCCTCGGGAACGTGCAGGTCGTCGTGGATCATACCGTGGCGGACAAGCTCTTCAAGGACGTGAACACCGGGGCTTCTGTGGAGATTCTCGGCGAGCACGTGGCCTCACCCGCCGCGGGGCAGAGCTGGGAGGTGCGGGCCGCGCGGGTCGTGCTCATCGGCATGGCGGATCAGGAAACGTATCCGCTTCAGAAAAAGCGCCATTCGGACGAGTTCCTGCGGACCATCGCCCACCTGCGGCCCAGGACCAACAAGTACGGGGCCATGGCCCGGATCCGCTCCGAGGCGGCCTTTGCCGTGCATGATTTTTTTCGCGGGCAAGGCTTCTGGCATCTGCATGCGCCGATTTTGACCGGTTCGGACTGCGAAGGGGCCGGGGAGATGTTCCGGGTGACCAGCCTTCCTCCCGAGCACCGGCCCAAGCCCGGAGCCGACGTGCATTCCGAGGATTTTTTCGGCAGGCAGGCCAATCTGACCGTCTCCGGCCAACTGGAGGCCGAGCTGTATGCCTGCGCCCTGGGCAAGGTTTACACCTTCGGGCCGACCTTTCGGGCCGAAAATTCCAATACTCCGCGGCATGCCGCGGAATTCTGGATGATCGAGCCGGAGTTCGCCTTCGGGGACTTGGCCGAAGACATGCAACTGGCCGAAGACCTGACCAAGGCCATGGTCCGGCAGGTCATGAATAACCGCGCGGACGACCTGGAACTGTTCGGCAAGTTCGTGGACAAGACCTTGCTCGGCGACCTGGAAATATTGCTGGCCAAGCCCTTTGCCCGGATATCCTACGTCCAGGCCATTGACATCCTGGAAGACAGCAAGCGGGATTTTGAATTTCAGGTGTTGTTCGGGTCGGACTTGCAGACCGAGCACGAGCGTTTCCTGGCCGAGGAGCACTTCAAGCAGCCGGTAATCGTTTACGACTACCCGCGAACCATCAAGCCGTTCTACATGCGCCTAAACGACGACGGCGAGACCGTGGCGGCCATGGACCTGCTCGTGCCCCGGGTGGGGGAACTGGTGGGCGGGAGCCAGCGCGAGGAGCGGCTGAACATCCTCTCGGACCGGATGGACGAGCAGGGCCTGAACAAGGACGCCTACTGGTGGTACCTGGATACCCGCCGCTTCGGCTCCGCACCCCACGCCGGATTCGGCATGGGCTTCGAGCGCTTCCTGATGATGCTTACCGGCGCAACCAACATCCGCGACGTGATTCCTTTTCCCCGCACGCCGGGGCATCTGGAGTTTTGATTGCTACTGTCGAGCACCATCTTCAGCGCACATTTCAAGAAAAACCTTCAGTGAGAGAGCGGCTTCTTTCTTGAGATTTTCAGTATCCTTGGCATAAAAATCCGCCCCACCGTTGATATCAGTGAATTCGCCTCGGAACATCTCGATGTCCGGATTATATTTGATAACTGCCCGATAACCATCAATTTCAATTACATGCATTATCCCAACCCCAATTCCGGCGTCATCTCCCGTCCCGTCAAATCCGTATCATATCCGCCCAGGTCGCGGATTTTCGCCTGCAACGCCTCTGAGCGGATCAATTCCAGGATCGTGGCGATTTTCGGGTCGGCCGCGAATTGTCTGGGGATGATCAGGTCGTAGCGTTCCCGGGCCAGGGGCACGAAGTCCAGGTTCAGGGCCTTGGCCGCGGCGAAGATGCCCAGGCCGCAGTCCGCCGCTCCGCTGAGCACGTTCACGGCCACGGCCATGTGCGTGTACTCTTCCTTGTCATAGCCTTTGACCGAGTCCGGGGTGATGTCGGCCTGCTTGAGGTGGTGGTCCAGGAGGATGCGCGTTCCCGCGCCGCGCTGGCGGTTGATGAAGGTCAGGTCGGGCCGGGCCAGGTCTTCGACGCCGCGAATGCCCTTGGGATTGCCCTTGGCCGTGATCAGCCCCTGGTGGCGGATAGCCAGGTTGATCACCAGCAGGTCCAGGCCGGGGAGGTATTTGGCCAGGAACGGGAAGTTATAGTCCGCGGTTTCAGGATCAAAGAGGTGGCACCCGGCCAGATGGGCCGCGCCGTTGCGCAGGGCGGTCAGGCCGCCCATGCTGCCCACGTGCGTTGAGGCCAGCCGGAAGGGCTCGGCCAGACCCATCAGTTCGTTGGTCAAAAGGTCCAGGGTGTTGTCGTGGCTGCCCACGCAGACGATGGTCCGCTCCATCTCGGCTTCAGGGACCAGCAGTTCGGCGTCCAGCAGGGTCCCGGCCTCCACGCCCTCGCTGTGCATGGGGATCCGGGCGATGCCCTGGGCCTTGGTCAGAGTGGTGATCATCCCCGCGCCCCGGGCCAGGGGCGTGGCCACCCATTTCTCGCCCACCCGGCCGATGGCCAGACGCATGAATTCCTGAACCCCCAGCTTGGACGGCGTCTTGCGGGTCAGCTCCACCCGGACCTTGGGCCGTGCCCCCGGATCGCGGCGGCCCATCCAGGCGGCCAGGGGCCGGACCAGTTCCTCGAAGCAGATCACCGCGCTGACCGGATAGCCCGGCGCGCCCACCAGAAGTTTGCCTCCTGCTTCGCCCAGGAGCGACGGCTTGCCGGGCATGGCCGCGATGCCGTGGACCAGGACCCGGCCCTGGCTTTCCATGACTGTGCGGGTGAAATCCTTGGTCCCGGCCGAGGAACCCGCGCCGATGACCACGATGTGCGCGTCTTCCAGTGCCTTGCCCACGGCTTTGGTCAGCGCTTCCAGCTCGTCGCGCACCGGAGGAACCCGGATGACCTCGCAGCCCCAGGAGTGACCCAGGGCCTTGAAGACCTGGGAATTGCTCTCCACCACCTGGCCGGGCTTGGGCTCCGGCCTAGTGGTGAAGTCCAGCACCTCGTCCCCGGTGGGGATAAAGGCAATGCGCACCCGTTCCCAAACCTCGACCTCCCATATCCCGGCGCTGAGCAACGCGCCCACGTCAAAGGGCGTAATCCGGTGGTTCTGCGGCAGGAGCAGTTCCGTGGCCACGATGTCCTCGCCGATGCGCCGAACGTGTTGCCAGGGAAAGGCCGGGGCCTCGATGGCGATGGTCTCCTCGTCCACCTGGACCACCTGCTCGATCATGATCACTGCATTGGTCCCTTCAGGCATGGCATGGCCGGTGTTCACCGGTCGATAATTTTTCCCCAGTTTCAATTCCAGAGGTCGCCCCTCACGGGCCATGAAGGTCGCCTCCGCGTCCACGGCCACCCCGTCCATGGCCGCGCTGTGAAACGTCGGGCTGGAATACCGCGAAAAAATCGGCCCCGCCGTAACCCGCCCCAGAGCGTCCTGGGACGGAACGACTTCCCGGCGGATCAACCACTCCCGGTCCAGGGCCTCCTTGGCCGCGGCCAGGGCTTCGGGAATGGGGATGGTGGTCAGGTAGATGGAACGTTGAAAGGTCATGATTGTCGTCCTTATATTCTGGAAATCTGCTGGAAATAGAGTGGAAGGCGTTCTGTCGCCTTGTTCAGATAAAGTGAGGCGGAAGAGAGGAAACTCAGGCCTTGATCCCGATTCGCGAGAGGAGGTTTTCGCGAAAATCCAGGTGTTCTTCCGAGTCGGACCGGATCAATTGGTCGATGTGATAGAATCGGTCCGTGCTGGGATATTCCTCCGCGCGCACCCGGTCCACGGCGAGTTTGACGTATTCCGGGTTCAATTCGATCCCCGCGTAGTTTCGTTGAAGCCGTTGACAGACCACGGCCACGGTGCCCGAGCCCAAAAAAGGGTCCAGAACCCAGTCTCCTGGTTGGGAGCCGGCGAGAATGCAGGGGGCGACCAGTTTGGGCGGAAAGGTGGCGAAGTGGGTGCCGGGGAAAGCTTCCGTGGGAATGGACCAGACCGTGCGCCGGTTGCGGCCATTCTCCTCCCGGACGCTTTGATGGTCGTAATAGTATTTTAGGGACTTGGAGAAGAGAAAAATATATTCATGGGATCTAGTCGGCCGGTCCTTGACGCTCTCCGGCATGCAGTTCGGCTTTTCCCAGATTATGTCGCTGCGCAGATACCATCCCGCTTTTTGTAGGGCAAAGGCCGTTCTCCAGGGAGTGCCGATCAGATCCTTGGGTTTGAGACCATGGGGCGTTTTGGCCCGATACGACATGGCGCGAACGGGGTTTTTCTTGTCCGGAGCCCTGTATGCCCGGTTGCCGCTGGTATAGCTGTCGCCAAGGTTCAACCACAGGGTTCCGTCGTCGGTGAGCACGCGGCGAACCTGCTCAAAGACTTCCACGAGGCGCTCAACGTACTCGTCCGGATCATCTTCGTCTCCGATTTGTCCTTCCGCCCCATAATCCCGCAGACCCCAATACGGGGGCGACGTTATGCAGCAACGAAAGAAGTTGGAAGGGAGACGCTGAAGCAGCTTTCCGGAGTCGCCCTGAAAGATCGTCGAATGGGCGATTCCCTGGGCATAGGTCGAGTGTGCTTCCTGGACGAATTCCATGGTCATGATCGTGATCCGCGGTGTTCTGAGCCGGTCGGAAACGTGAAGAGAGAAAAGGGGGGAAGAGGGATGGAGCGTTGTTGCATCCGGTGACGTTTAGCAACATGCCGGGGGTTGAGCAAGAAATCGAGATTTGATGCCGGAGGAGGACATGCCGACAAGATTGCTTTGTTTGTTTAGGTTTGTTTCGGTAATTTCTAGTTCATTGTTTGTAGTGTTCAGAAAATAGTTGACGAGAAAGCACCTGAAAAGTATCTCGTGAACACCTTGCGCATCACTGGCTTACCGGAGGATTTCGTGAAGAACTTGTTGTCCACCAAGGAAGTGGCCCAACTGCTCGATGTGAACGAGAAGATGGTCTACGGCCTGATTGCCGAAAAGGGGCTGCCGGCCACGAAAGTCACCGGGAAGTGGCTTTTTCCCAAACATCTCGTGGAGCAGTGGATTGAGAACAGCACCCAGAATTTCCCTTCGCCGACTTCGCCCCTGCCACCGTATCACGGCCTGCTGATCGTGGCCGGCAGCGACGATCCGCTGCTGGAACGGACCTTGAACCTGTTCAACAAAACCTTTCCCAAGCATCTGGCGGTCTACGGCAACGTGGGCAGCTTCGGAGGGTTGAAGGCCATGCACAACAATTTGTGCCACATGGCTTCCAGCCATCTGATTCAGGCCGAGGACGGGGATTACAATTTTCAGTTTGCCGAGGAGGAACTGAGCGCGCCTCCGGCGGTGATCAATTTTTGCTTCCGGGAGCAGGGCCTGATCCTGGCCAAGGGCAATCCCCTGAACATTCGCTCCGTGGCCGATTTGGGGCGTAAGGAAATCCGGGTGGTCAACCGTCCACTGGCCACGGGCACGCGTCTGCTCTTTGATCAGCACCTGGAGAAGGCCGGCGTGGCAGCGGAGACCATGGTCGGGTACGGCAATGAGGTCCATCGGCATCTGGACGTGGGGCTGGAAGTGCTGTTCGGTCGGGCCGACGTCGGGCCGGGCATCCGGGCAGTGGCCGGAATTCTGGAACTGGACTTTCTGCCGCTGGGGCGGGAGCGGTTCGATCTGCTGATTTCCCGGGAGCGATTCTTTGACAAGGGAGTCCAGCAGTTCCTGGGGCTGCTCCACGACGCGACGTTTCCGCGTCAAGCCGAGGCCTTGACCGGATATGATGTCTCCCAGGCCGGGCGAACGATATATCCAAGTGATCCGGAGAACAGGTAATAGTGTAAAGGACTTGCTGTCCGTAACCGCAACATGAAAAGGAGATTTGCATGCGAAAAATCGTTTCCATCGTAATTGGCGCTGCTCTTGTATTGGCGGCGCTTCCGGCCCTGGCCCAAGACAAGGTGATCACCATGAGCACCACCACCAGCACCGAGGCTTCGGGGTTGTTGGACTGTTTGTTGCCGGAGTTTCTCAAGGATACCGGCATCACCGTGCGGGTCATGTCCAAGGGTACCGGCGCGGCCTTGAAGGACGGCATGGACGGTAATGCGGACGTGGTCTTCGTGCACGACGTGGCCCGGGAGGAGCGGTTCGTGGCTGAAGGGTACGGCACGAAGCGCTACTACGTGATGTACAACGATTTCATCATCGTTGGCCCGGAGAGCGATCCGGACGGGATCAAGGACGCGCCGAACTCCGCGGAGGCCATGAAACGCATTGCCGCGGCCAAGGCCCCCTTTGTCTCCCGAGGTGACGACAGTGGTACGCACTCGCGGGAAAGGCAGCTCTGGGAAGCCACCGGACTGGCTCTGACGGACGCGAAGTCGCCCCAGGACGCCGACGGTTGGTACTTTTCCATCGGCCAGGGCATGGGCGAGGCCCTGATCTTCGCCGAGGAAAAGGAGGGTTACGTCCTCGCGGACCGCGGAACCTATCTGCAGTACAAGTTCGGACGCACCCAGCCTTATGATCTCGTGGTCGCTTACGAAGGCGACGACATGCTCAAGAACCCCTATGGCGTGATCCCGGTCAATCCGGAAAAGCATCCTCACGTGAAGTTCGATCTGGCTGATGCCTTCGCCCAATGGCTGGTCTCCGAGCGCGGCCAACAGGTCATCGCCAGCTACCAGCTTCACGGCCAACCGCTGTTCTTCCCGGATGCGAAATAATGATTGTCAGCGACCTGTGTAGGGGCTCACCTGCGTGTGCGCCCATTCCGAATTGACGCGACAAATCCCATGGACGGAAAACCCACGGATGAACGGCCAGCCACGGTGCAAGACAATCTGAAACCATGATAAACGTTCACCTGCAAGGGCGGATACATAGGTCCGCCCCTACTCCCGTCACTGTGATTTTTTCTCCGGGCTTCCGACTCCTGACTCCTGAATTCTGACTCCTGACTCCTGACTTCTGACTTCTTCCCTCCCTCAATCATGGATTTCCTCACCCAAAGCATCATCGAAGCCTTCCGGATGATCTGGTCCCTGGACCCGGAAATGTACTTCATTGTCTACGTCTCCCTGTACGTCAGCTTCTTCTCCACGATCATCGCCTCGATCCTGGGCGTACCGCTTGGCTTTCTGATCGCGGTGAAACAGTTCCGGGGCAAGCGGGCCGTGATCACGATTTTGAACACCATGTTGGCCCTGCCCACGGTGGTCATCGGGTTGTTGGTCTACGCATTCCTGTCCCGGCGAGGCATGCTCGGCCATCTCGGCCTGCTTTACACGCCCAAGGCCATCATCATCGGCCAGGTGATCCTGATCCTGCCCTGGGTGGCCACGTTCACCATGGCCGCGGTCAGCCGGATCGACGAGCGCTATCGCCGCACGGCCCTGACCCTGGGCGCGAATGCCCTGCAAGCGGCCCTGGCCGTGGCCCGGGAAGCCCGCTTCGGCATCCTGGCCGCGATCATCGCCGCATTCGGTCGGGTCATCGCGGAAATTGGCATCGCCATGATGCTCGGCGGCAACATCAAGGGCTTCACCCGAACCATGACCACGGCCATGGCCCTGGAGCACAACAAGGGCGAATTCGTGCTGGCCGTGGCTCTGGGCATCGTTCTGTTGGCCGTGAGCCTGATCATGAATGTGGCCCTGCAACTGGTGCAAGGCAAGTACGGGGATAATCGATGAGTCTGTACGCGTTGCACAACGTGCGGCAGGTTTTTGAAGGCCGGACCGTGCTGGATATCGAGGCCCTTGAGCTTACCGCCGGGGGCAGCTACGCCCTGCTGGGACCCAATGGTTCGGGCAAGACCACCTTGCTGCACGTTCTGGCTTTTTTGCGGCCGCCGTCCCTCGGAGCAATCTCTTTTCAGGGCCGACGAGTGGAGTGGAGCGACCGCACCCTGACCGCCTTGCGTCGCAAGGTGGTGCTGGTGGATCAGCATCCGATCATGTTCTCTTCCACGGTGCTTAAAAACGTGGAATACGGACCCAGGATGCGCGGTGTATCCGCCCGTGAGCGGCGCAAGATCGCCGAAGAGTGTTTGGACCGCGTGGGCATGTCCGCTTTTGCTCATCGTCCCGCTCACCTGCTGTCCGGCGGCGAGACCCAGCGCGTGGCCATTGCCCGGGCCATGGCCTGCCGTCCGGAGGTGATGCTCTTCGACGAGCCCACGGCCAGCGTGGACGTGGAGAACCAGGCCGTCATCGACGGGGTGATTCGTGCATTGCGGAAGGAAAAAGGCATTTCCATCGTCTTTTCAACGCACAAACGCCTGGAAGCGACCAGATTGGCCGAGGAGCGGATATTCCTTTTCGAAGGCCGGCTTACGGGACCTGGCGGCGAAAATCTCATCTCCTGCGACATTGTTCACGGAGATCGGGGAACGGTCTGCGTTGTCGGCGACAACGTCGCCCTGCCCGTACAAACGTCGCGCTCCGGCCCGGGGCGAGTCTTCATCAAGCCGGAACTGATCACCCTCTTTCCCCTGGATGCTGCTCAAGGAAAAATGGCCGAGCAAGGACATGTCGGCGAAATATTGCAGATGACCGCGGAAGGTCCGAACATCAAGGTACTCGTGGATATCGGCGTACCTCTCCGCAGCATCCTCAGCAAAGATGAAGTCAGACGCCTCGGCGTCATGGTCGGGGACAAGGTGCGTGTGCTTGTCGATCCGGAAGCGGTGGAAGTGGCCGGGTGATCAGAGTGATGGCAGGTTTTTCATCCCGTGCGTCGACATTTATTGAGCTGATTCTCGAAAAGAAGAAAGGCTTTGCTCTTATCCCGAAATGGGTAGAAGGCGGGATGAATTAGTTCCTGGGTTGAGGTTCATACCGATCAAGAAATACGTCGCCTATTACAGAACCGCAAAATATTAACCCAAATAGCGAGAGTTTTTGAGTGAATACATAGATCATGGTCTTGTTTTTTGAATCTACCCTGGAATAACCTCGAAAGCTTTTCCTCCTGCCTCTCTATCAAAGAGCTTCAGCTTTTTCCGCGAGATTCAGTTTCACTCATCCCCTGGCGGCATCTCGGGCCGTACATTCAGACAGGGCTCCCGCCACATCCCCTCCGTCGGCTCCACGATGTTCTAACCGGGCATGCGTATGCAGAGCGAAGCTTTCGAAGGATATCTGTTGATATTATGCTAAATATAGCATATGTGATTCTTTCGGAAGGACTCTCCGCACAGGTATCGAGTTTCCAGTAAAGATACATAATTGTATGGAATGTATACTACAAAAATGTAATGATTCTGAAGTTCAAAAAAATATTCGCAACAATTCCTTGTTGTTGTATTTGGCACGCATGATGCTTCCTTCAAGGCAAAACAACGAGCAGGAGGGATGTCATGGGTGTTTTTTTGGGAATTTGTCTCGTGGCCATGGTTTTTGTGGTTTGTGAAAAATTGGTGGGCAGTTGCCTGTATGTCTCTTCCGACGGAGTGGACGGAGAAGCTTCGTGCAGCTTGTCCCGGGTTCCAGCAGGGGAAGCGGCCACGAAAGGCCTGCCTTTGTTCCTGGCAGGCATCGGTCTGCCACTGACCCTGGCCAGTCCTTTCGGCGGGTTCCTTTGTCTGTTGGTTGCGGCGCTACTTTGGGGAATAGGCAAGACAACCGGAATCCGAACATGGCCGGTCAATGGCTGACGGGCTGACGGCTCGTCTCTCTTTCACCTGCAACTCACCTTGAGCGTGGCTTCCCTGGCCACGCTCTTCGCCCTGCTCTTCGGGGTATTGCTGGCTTGGGTCATTCATCGGTTTCGTTTTCCCGGTCGGAACATGCTCGATGCCGTGTTGACCCTGCCCATGGTCCTGCCGCCCACGGTGCTGGGGTATTATTTGATCGTGCTGATAGGGCGAAACGGTGTGATCGGCGGTTGGCTGGAGTCGACCTTTGGGATCACCTTGATGTTCACGTGGCAGGGGGCGGTGGTTGCCGCTTCCGTGGTGGCTTTTCCCCTGGTTTTCAAGTCGGCCCGAGCCGCGTTGGAGGGGGTTGGGGAAAAGTACGAAAACGCGGCCCGCACCCTGGGTTGCGGCGAATGGCAAATTTTCTTGCGTGTCTTGTTGCCCATGGCCGTGCGCGGGATCGCAGCCGGGACCATGCTGGCCTTTGCCCGGGCCATGGGCGAGTTCGGGGCCACCCTGATGGTTGCCGGCAACCTGCCCGGTCGAACCCAGACCATGCCTTTGGCCGTGTACAGCGCCGTGCAGACCGGGAACCAGGACCTAGCCAACATGCTGGTGTTCGTCTTGTCCGCCGCCTGCGTGGTGATTTTATGGATTACGGGCGCTTTGCTCAAACCCAAATGGGAGGAAAGGTAATGAAACGGATTGCCGCCGCTCTGCTGTGTGGTGTCATGGTTCTTGCCTCGGTCGTGCCGGCCGCCGCTCAGGTGGTGATCGTGTCCGCGGCGGCCTCGCTGACGGATGCCTTCAATGTGCTGAAGGAAGATTTTGAAAAGGAACACCCTGGAGCACGATTGGTCTTCAACTTCGGGGCTTCCGGGGCTCTCTACCGGCAGATCGAACAGGGCGCGCCCGTGGACGTGTTTGCTTCCGCGGACATGCGCTGGATGGACGAGGCCGTCCGGATCGGGCGAGTCGAAGCGACGGAATCCAAAGTCTTTGCGCGAAACCTGATTGTCCTGGCCGTGCCTAAAAACAATCCCGCCGGGGTCTCGACCTTGAAAGATCTGGAGAGCGCTGGTGTCCGTCGGATCGGAGTGGTTACGCCGGACACCAGTCCGGCGGGAAACTACGCCAGGCAGTCGTTGAAGGACCTGGAACTCTGGGAAGTTCTGGAATTCAAGTACATCTTCGCGGAAACCGTGACTCAACTGTTGAGCTATTTGCGCCTCGGCGAGGTGGATGCCGGGTTCTTTTTCGCCTCGGACGCGGTCCGGGGGGCGGACAGCGTGGCCGTGGTCATGGAAATGCCCATGAGGGAACCAGCCCTGTATCCCATTGCTCCGCTCTCCGACACCAAACAGCCGGACCTGGCCCAAGCCTTCGTGCGTTTCATTCTGTCCGAGAAGGGACAAGCCGTTCTTTCCGGGTATGGATTCAGGAAAGCGGAATAACAATGCTTCTGCGGTGCGACATCTCGACAAGCTTCACCGGAGATACGAGCGGCTTTGAACTGGATGCATCGTTCCAGGCATCTGCCGCGTCCATCGTTCTCTTCGGGCCGTCCGGCTCCGGAAAAACGCTGACGTTGATGGCCCTGGCGGGACTGCTGACTCCCCGGATCGGGCACGTCTCGGTCCGGGAGGTCACGTTTTTTGACTCGCGGACAGGAGTGAACGTGCCTGCCAGAAAGCGCAATGTCGGCGTCGTGTTCCAGGACTATGCCCTGTTTCCGCATCTGACTGTCCGGGAAAACGTGGCCTTTGGCCTGAAGCGTCCTTTTCGCCCGCTCGACGCGGAACAGCGGCGCAACGTGGAGGAACTACTGGAATTGTTCGGCATCGCCGCTCTTGCCGGACAACGTCCCTATCAACTGTCCGGGGGGCAGCGCCAGCGCACGGCTTTGGCCAGGGCCCTGGCTCCAAAACCGCGACTGTTGCTTCTGGATGAGCCGTTCACGGCCCTGGATCAACCCTTGCGGATGAAAATGCGCGAGGAACTGGCCCAAATCAAGCAACGGTTCGATGTGCCCATGGTCATGGTCACCCACGACCTGGCCGACGTGGAGGTCTTTGCCCAGACCCTGGTGGCCTTTGGGCACGGGCGGGTGCTGGAGGTGCTGGACTACCAGGAGCGCCGCTCCGGAGGCGAAAGCGCCGAAGATATTCTGACGCCGTTGTTTGAGGCGGCCAACGACAACGGATTCGGAGCAGGGAGAGGAAGCAGGTGTTCGGGGTAAATCAGTGCTGTTCCCGGGGCACTACAATGAAAGGTTTGGAGGAATGGCAACATCCGAAATTATCTTCCCGATAGGGAAGAAACAATTGCATTGGACGGACAGAACAGATATTTCATCCCGAACGGGAATAAAAGGAGCTTCGCGGAGCATCATCGTCACCATTCCCGGATCAGGAGGAAAGGCCATGCCGCATCGGATTAGCAGCGCCGCGGACCTCGGGCGGATCGCGGCTGAGAAGCGAAAGGTGGACGGACTGACCCAGGCTGATCTGGCCGGGTATTGCGGGGTTGGGCCACGATTCGTCGGGGAGTTGGAACGAGGCAAGCCCACCGTGCGACTGGACAAAGCCTTACAGGTTCTTGAGGGATTGGGATTGGAACTGGTCGTCAAGGCCAGGGGAGAATAGGTATGTTTGTTGCGCGAATGCAGTGCGACACCGGCCAAGGATGTCATGCTGCTGGCGAGGTGGTGCTTTGCCAACACGCTGCTGGGCAACGCCGACGGCCACGCCAAGAGCCTGTCCCTGCTCTACGCCCAAGGCAGGGCCCCACGGTTGGTGCCGTATACTTGCGAGCCAAGAGCGGACTTGACCCCTCTCTCGCCCATTTTTGGCTCGGGTCGGCCTTAATCAATCCGATTCAACTTGAAATGAGTGTAATTGGGTCAGTTTTTTAATTTAATATGATTCTGTTTGCAAAGCTCTATAAATGGGACGACACCCACGCTGGGAAAAGGATGAAATAGTTGACGGCTTTGGAAATAGACGTTGATTATCGCTCCATAAGTTTGTAGTTGCTGTGATCTTCTTTTGAAAGTCGGCTATTTACCGCACCTTCCGTTCAGCTCCTCCCAAAGAAAACATGTTTGAAAAAACTGAGATGATTTCCAATGATTCACGAAAAACTCGGATGTTCGGAACAGGCACGTCAAAAGCATCTCAGGTCGAAGACGGTTGCCGAATATTTCGCGGGCATCGGCTTGATGCGCCTTGGCTTGGAGAAGGAAGGCTGGTCAGTGGTCTTTGCCAACGACATCGATCCCGACAAGCATCGAATGTACCAGAGCAACTTTGATGATGCTCCCGGCCGACTCAGCCTGGAAGACGTCCATCTCCTTTCACCCGAAGACACCCCCACGACCACCTTGGCCACGGCCTCCTTTCCCTGCAACGACCTTTCACTGGCCGGAATGCGCAAGGGACTGGTGGGCAAGCAGTCTTCCGCATACTGGGGGTTCATACGCATTCTGGAAACCATGGGCGAGCGGCGTCCTCCCATTGTTCTTTTGGAAAACGTCGCCGGCTTTTTGACATCGCATCAGGGCCGTGATTTTCAGGCCGCCTTGCTGGCATTGAATCGGCTCGGCTACGCCGTGGACGCGATGATTGTCGATGCCGCGCGCTTTGTTCCGCAGAGCAGGGTGAGGCTCTTCGTGGTGGGCAAGCTCAGACAGGGGGCAAGCGGTTGGCGCTTGAACGAGTCGCTGAGGTTCTACGAAAGCGACGTTCGACCCAAGGCGCTGGCCGACTTCATTCTCATGCACCCGGAGATCGTCTGGGACCTCAGGAAGATGCCTACCTTGCCGCGGACACGACTCCGTTTGAGCGACATCGTGGAAGAATTGCCAGCCGAGTCCCCTTTTTGGTGGAATGAGCAACGACGGGATTACCTTCTGTCTCAAATGAGTGAAAAACATGCGCAACAGGTCGCGGTCATGAAGCAGCGGCGGGAATGGTCGTACGGAACGGTTTTCAGGCGCGTTAGGAAGGGAAGGTCCATGGCTGAATTGCGCACGGACGGCGTCGCCGGTTGTCTGCGCACGCCGCGCGGCGGCAGCGGGCGTCAGATTCTGCTGCGGGCCGGATACGATCAGGTCGACGTACGTCTTCTGACGCCGCGAGAGTGTGCGAAATTGATGGGTGCCGATGATTTCGTCATAGACGTTCCCTTGAATCAGGCTTTTTTCGGTTTCGGGGACGCGGTTTGCGTGCCGGTCATTTCGTGGATCGCGAAAAATTATTTGAATCCTTTGGTGGAAGAGATGCTTGCCGATACGTCGGCAAATCCTTCTCCCCAAGCTGCTGATATTGAGTACGGTCAGGTCCAGGAGTCGACGAAATGAAGCCCGTGAAGGAAATGAAAGGCGCAAGCATGGTGAACAAGGTGATCAGCGAGCGACTCGCCGCCTTTGCCGATGAGCACGGTATACATACCAAGGGAACGCTCAGCCTGGTGCTCGTATTGACGCGGAGAGCCGCCGGAAGGACTCCTCCGTATGATCCGCGTGATTTTTTGACTCCAAAAGGGGGGCAAGTGGCCGGACTTGGCGGGCCCGCCGTGCAGTCGGTGCTGGCCGATCACGGCATCGCCCGTGTTCTGGCTGAAGAAGGCGGACGAACCAGCCGCGGCTCCCTCGGGCGAATGACGGCGTACATGCAACTGCTCAACGAAATGCACGCCTCCGGGACGCTCGATTTTCTAGTCATCGAAAAATGGTGGGTGGAGCGCGTCAATTTGTACTTCGCCACGAAGCCGTTGCGTCTGAAGATGGATTCGTCCAACTCGCTGCGCAGCATCGTTGCGCGGTTGATCGAGACGGCCTTTGAAAGACAAAGGGAAACTCCCGGCATGATGCTCGCCGGCGCGGTCATGCAGCACCTCGTCGGGGCAAAGTTGGAAATGATCCTGCCGGAAGGGCGCATCGAACATCAGGGATTTTCGACTGCAGATGCGCCAGGGGCAAGAAAAGGGGATTTCCTTGTCGGAGATACGGCAATTCATGTCACCACGGCGCCGACGGAGGCGCTGATCAGGAAATGCATCCGCAATCTCGAGGAAAACATCCGCCCCTTGATCGTTACCACGATGAGCGGGGCGGGCGGCGCGTCGGCATTGGCCAAGAATGCCGACGCGGCGGAGCGCATCGAAATCCTGGAGATCGATCAGTTCATCGCCGCCAACGTCTACGAGTGGAGCGGGTTTGAGCACGCCAAACGTTCGCACTCCATGAAGGAACTGGTGGAGGCGTACAACAGGATCATCGATCAATGCGAGACCGATCCGAGCATGAGGATAGCCATAGGTTGATCGGGGACATTCACCAACTGATTCACTCCTGCCAAAATGCACACCATCCCCGATAAAGACTCCTCGACCCGGCGTTCGCCGCGTGCTTCGTTTTCCGTTCCGTCCTCGGCCAAGATTCTTGACTCCGTCCAGCTGGCGGAGCTGGAGCGGACGTTTCGCGTCTGGGCAACGGACTCCCCAAGGCGGGACGTCCAATGGTCCAGGCAGCGTATCCTTTTGATATTTCTTTTGATCCGCCATACGGGCGCCAAGCTGAATGAAATATTGGACCTCAAGGCGGGGGACATTGATTTGGGGAAGCGGGTCGTCACCGTGGGCGGCGAGGAACGGGAGCGGGTCAGGGCCGTTGAAATCCCCGACGATCTGGCCGAGGAGCTGCGCGCGGCCTTGGAAAAGGGCGGGCATGGTCCGGGTGAGGCTCTGTTCCGGGTTGATCCGGCCCATGTCCGGCGCAAGTTCTACGAGCAGGCCGAGGCATGCGGATTGCCCCGTGAGTTCGGCAATCCCAGTACGCTGCGTCGCTCGCGCTCCGTGGAACTGCTGCGCGGCAATCTGCCTCTTCATGTGGTCCAGAGGCTGCTTGGCCATTCCACGCCCAATCTCACCGCCGCGCATCTGGATATTTCCGAGGAGGACGTCCACCATGCCGCCAGGCAGTACGTGGACCGGGAGAGTCGCCGACGCACCAGCGCCCGGAATATTTTTTTCGGCAAGATCACGGAAATCGTCACCGGAGACATTCAGTCCGAGGTGACGCTGTTGACTCTGGGCGGGCTGAACGTCGTTTCGGTGATCACCAACGCCAGTCTACGCCGAATGCGGCTGAAGCTCGGGTTGTTCGTGACTGCGGAAATCAAGGCGCCTTGGGTGCTTCTCGCCGGTCCCGAGGGGGCGGACCAGAACAGCGCGGAGAACCGCCTGCCGGCCACGGTGGTTGAAATCAGCACCGGCAAGGTCAATACGGAAGTGCTGTTGCGCCTTGCGGACGGCACGGAAATCTGCTCCGTGGCAACCACCGCCAGCTGCCGCCGCCTGGGCCTGCATCCAGGAGACCAAGCCTGGGTGCTCTTCGGGGCGTATAGCGTTATCCTCAATCATGAAGCGTGCTGAGCAGCATGAATCGGTCCGGGATTATGGCGCTGAAGCTGTCAGAAATCAGAATAGAAATCCGACCACGTAGCGTCCGCCCGTGAAGACCAGAATGAAGGCCAGGAGCCACTTGATGGCCTGGGCCGGGACGAATTTCTGCATTCGGGCTCCGGCGTACATGCCGATCATTCCCCCCACGCCCATGAGAATGCCCAGGGTCCAGTCCGGGGCCACGGCCATGTGCGGGTAGAGCGGGGCGATGGCTTGGTAAAAGACGGCCGCCACCACGGACGTGATGAACGTGCCCATCAGGCAGGCTCCGGCGATGGTGTACACCGGCAGCTGGAACACGGCCACGAAGAAGGGGGCGATGATGGCCCCGCCGCCGATGCCGTACATCCCGCCGACCACGCCGACAATGGCGCTCAACCAGAAGATGCCCATGGTCGGGGCGCTGATTTTTTCGCCGTAAAATGAGTAATCGATGGTCTTCAGCCCGATCTGGTCAACGCTGATTCTTGGAAGGGGCTCTCCGGACCTGGCTTCCTTTTTCCGAAACCCGGCCACCAACTCCTGAAATCGTTTTTCCGAGGACGCCTTGTCCGATCCGGGGGCAGGGCCCTTGATCTGCGAGCGGACCATGATGAAGCCGATGTACAGCAGCACAAGTCCGGCAAACGCCTTAAAGTGGGTTGGGTCGGGAAGGTATTTGACCCGCAGGATGACGCCCAGCAAAACGCCGGGCACGGTTCCGGCGATGACCACCCAGGTCAGGGGCCAGACCATCCGGCCCTCTCGGATGAAGCGGTAGACCCCGCTGGGAATGGCCACGATGTTGAACAGGTGGTTGGTGGCGCTGACCGCCGGGGTGACGAAGCCCAGCACGCTCATCTGAAAGGGCAGCAACAGATTCGCCCCGGACACGCCGCCCATTGAGCAGACGAAGGCTACGGCAAAACCGGCGACAAAAGGTATCCACGGGGCCACTTCGATTCCGGAGACGGGGAAGAGCATGAGGGAAACCTCCTGGCTTGAGGACGCGGATTCAGGTTTGCCTCCAGACCTTCAGGGGGCTTTCGGCATTGCTCGATCCAGTGATAGACATGAAAAATATTTATTGCGTGTCAGTTCGCCGCTACACCCGGAAGATCGCCGTGTCAACGGGCAGGGCATGCGGGATTCAATCAGCAATGCCGAGCGGCCGACGTTGAAGGTACTGCATCATTTTTGTTGTCCGTTCACCACCACATACAGCCGGATCAGGTGCAGATCGTCGTAGCTCACGGCTCCTCCCAGGGCGTCGAATATCGGGCGAAGCCGCTCGGCGCCGTGTTCGGCAAAGGCGTTGAGAGCCTGGTCCAGGGTGTCCGGGGGCAGGGGGATCTGGTTGGCCAGGGTGTCGCCGCGCACGGGGCGGCCGGCCTGGAGGGCTTGCCAGAGATGGTTGATGATCGTGGCCGGTTTGACCGAGAAGGTTTCGCAAAGTTGGGCGATGGTCCGGCCCTGCTCGTGCAGCGCGAGGACTTCCAGGGTCCGGGCGCCCAGGCCTTCGGTTTGCTTGCGGGGGACGGGGGGATGTGCCGGGGGGGACTGTTCGGCGATGCCCCGCTCTGCGCAGTATTCGCGGATAATGGGCAGAAATTCCTCGGCATAGCGGGCCAGTTTGGCCTCGCCGACTCCGTGGACCGCGGCCAGGGCGCCGGGGGACTGGGGAAACAGCGCGGCCATTTCCACAAGGGTGCGATCCGAGAAAATCACGTAGGGCGGGACGTTGGCCGCCTCGGCCAGGGCTTTGCGCTTGGCGCGCAGCAGCGCGAACAGGTCCGGATCATGGTCCCGGTCCGTCGGGCCGGAGGACGGCGCGGCGGCCTGGTCCGGCTCGGGAAGCACTCCCAGGACCTTGCGGCCCCGGAAGACCTCGTAGGCCTCCGGGCCAAGGCGCAGGCCGCCGTGTTCCATGTCCTGGATCAGCAGGCCCTGCTGGATGAACTGGCGGGCTAAGTGCTGCCACTGTTTCTTGGAATACTCCTGGCCGATGTTGTAGGTGGACAGGGCGTCGTGGCCCCGGCTGAGCACCTTTTCCGATCGGGAGCCGCGCAGCACGTCGACGACGTGGGTCATCCCGAACATTTCCCCGGTGCGCTTGACGCAGGACAGGAACTTCTGGGCGGCCACGGTCACGTCCTCGGGCTCCCGGCGCGGGGCGAGGCAGTTGTCGCACATCCCGCAGTTTTGGTCCGGATAGGATTCGTTGAAGTAGTTCAGCAGGGGAATCCGGCGGCAGACGGTGGATTCGGCGTAGCCGAGCATGGCTTCCAACTGCATCCGGGCCGGTTTTTGCTGGGCCGGGTCCATTTTCCTGATAAAGGAGGCCGAGGTCTGCACGTCGCCGTAGGTGAACAGCAGCAGACAGTCCGCCCGCAGCCCGTCCCGTCCGGCCCGGCCCACCTGCTGGTAGTAGCTCTCCAGGTTCTTGGGCAGGTCGTAATGCACTACATAGCGGATGTCGGACTTGTTGATGCCCATGCCAAAGGCGATGGTGGCCACCATGATCCGGACGTCATCGCGGATGAACCGGCGCTGATGACGCATCCGGGTGGGGGCGTCCAGGCCGGCGTGGTAGGGCAGGGCATCGTGGCCGTTGGAGCGCAGCATTTCGGAGAGCACGTCCACCTGTTTGCGGGTGGCGCAGTAGATGATCCCGGCCTGGTCCGCACGGGGCTGGACAAAGCTCATGAGCTGGTCCGCGGCCCGGGTTTTGGGCACGACCTCCAGAAAGAGATTGTCCCGGTTGAAGCTGGCCAGATGGGTCTGGGCGTCGCCAATGTCCAGGGCGGCCTTGATGTCCCGGCGGACCAGCTCGGTGGCCGTGGCCGTGACCGCCAGGCAGACCGCGGCGGGCAGCAGGTGGCGCACTTCCAGCAACCGGCGGTACTCTGGACGGAAATCATGGCCCCACTCGGAAATGCAGTGGGCCTCGTCAATGGTCAGGCAGTCCACGGCCACGTTTTTCAGGAGTTCCAGAATTCCGGGCAGGAGCAGGGTTTCCGGGGCCGCGTAGAGCAGTTTAACCCGCCCGGCCCGGACATCCGTCAGCACGGTTTGATACTCGTGCCCTGGCAGGGTGCTGTTCAGAAACACGGCGGGCAGGCCCAGTTCCCGGGCCTGCATCACTTGGTCCTCCATCAGGGCGATGAGCGGGGAGACCACCACGGTCATGCCCGGAAACATCAGGGCCGGGAGTTGATAGCACAGGGATTTGCCGCTGCCTGTAGGCATGATCGCCAACGTGTCCCGCCTGGCCAGCACGTCGGCAATGACCTCGGACTGCAACGGCCGAAAAGCGTCATAGCCAAAGATCTGCTTGAGGATGGTCGCGGGGTCGGCGGTAGCGAAGCGGTCCAGGTCCAGGTCCAGGATCGGGAGGGGCGGCGAAACGGATTCGGGCCGTGCCGCTTCCTCCAGGTCTTGATCCTGGTTTCCCGGCATGTCCGCGTCCGTGGGCGGCGGGGCGTCGTCTTCCGGCGGGGCGAAGCGCTCCGTCGGATCGGCCTCGCCCGTTACGTCCGTCACGTCCGTCACGCTTCCTCCGTCCATCGCGTCCTCATGGCCGGGCTGCTCGCTCAATCCCGAAGCATCCCGCCGGGCCAGCATCGCTTCCTGGGAGATCAGCGCGCCGTGTTCGTCGATATGGACCACGGGCACGCCTTCCGCCGCCAGACTCGTTCCGATCAACAGGGCCCGGTGACAGCGTTCCGGCCTGGCCTCGCAACAGAGCAGGGCCACGCGGGCCTGCTGGGCAAAGGCCTTGCGCAGCCGGTCCAGCCCCCGGCGAAAGGCCGGGGGCTGGACCGGATCGCCCATCTCCGGCCCAAGGGCCGCGCCCATTTCGGAATCGTCCGGCAAGCCTCCCAGGTCGTCGCCCATGAACACGTAGCGCGGGCCGTTCGTTTTCAGGCGCTGTTCCAGGACCGCCTTGGCGTATTCCGGACGCCGCTTGGAGTAGGGCTTGGTGCGGACATCCAGGAGATATTCGATGTCGTGCGCCCGGAGCAGATCCAGTAGTTCCTCGATGGTTCGCGAGCCGTAGCCGATGGTGAAGATGGGGATTGGATGCATGGGGGCGGGGGGCTTAGCGGATCAGGGGGACGTGTCCGAAGAGGTTTCAGCGTCTTCCTCCGGAAAAGACCCTTTGTCGATCAGGCCGTGATTGCGGAGGATTTCCAGGAGAATTTCCGGCTCAAAGGGTTTGGTCAGATAGGCGTCGGCCCGTTCCTCGAATTGGGCCTTGAGGATGTTTTCATAGTCCGTAAGGCTCGAAACCATCACGGCCTTGGTCCGGATGCCCCCCAGGCGCTGCTCTTCCAGGCGGCGGATCATGCTCAGGGCCTGATGCCCGTCCAGGATCGGCATTTCGATGTCCATGAGGATCAGATCGAACAGCTTCTTGTCTTCAAGAGACCTGATAAAGGCGTTCACGGCCTGTCTTCCGTCGAGCACCTGAACGACCCGGCCGTAGGGCGCCACGATCTCCCGAAGATGTTCCTGCATGCTTCGGCTGTCCTCAACTATCAGCGTACGCATAGACTGTCCTTGTTTTATGGTGGCACGGACTAATCCGGTTTCGATTTGGGACGTTTTTTTGAGATTTTCACCGAAGGCGCGGCGGGTCGCGGTCGCGAGTTTTTTTTTCGATCCATGCCCGTCGATTCTTTGGAAGAGGCTTGCTTCGGCTTGTTGGAAGCGTCCGCCTTGGGCATGGTTCCTTGCCTCGGGTTCGGCTTGTCCGTTCCGGACTTTGTTTTGCCCGCGGTCGAAGGCAACTCGGCCACCACGGCATGGCTTTTGGGGTCGCGCCAGGACGGTTCAGCAAGGCGGACGGGGACGAGATCTCCGGAGCGCGTGCCCGGTGCGCCCGGCGCGGAGAGGATCAACAGCTTGCCCTGGGCCGCGCAGCCGTAGCGTCCGATCATTTGCCCGTGGTCACGGGTCGGAACGGAAAATTCGGCGCTGATGACTCTGGCCGATCCCGCCCCGGCGTCCGGGGCTTTGGGGGCAGGGGCATTGGGGGCCGGGGCTTCGCGGTTCGGGGCGTCGCTCAATGCTTTCCGCCCGGGATCGGCCACATCAGGCCCGGCCAAATACGCGTAGCTCAGACTCACATCCCGCTTGGCCAAGTCGGCTTCCCGTGATAATTCCCCCAGCCAGGGCGGACAGCCGCGGGTGGACAGGGTGAAATGGCACCAGGACGTTTCCCGGTATTCGAGCATCGGACAGGCCTGGTGATGGGTGCAGGGGCCGAGCACGTGCCAGCTCTCGGCCACGGCGCTTTCCCGGACCAGGCTGGCCAGCTTCCCGCCGAGGCGGTTTCCGGGCTCCACGAACAGGCACCGGCCGCCGTGCCGCTGATGGGCGGCCACGGTCCGGAAAAAATCCGCGACTTGTTCGCCGAGAGGATCCCGGCGATGCCAGGGCAGTTCATTCAGAAAATTGGCCGCGGTGAGCAGGTCGGCCCGGGGCAGGTCCTTGAGGCCTACGTGCCACGGGGCGTGAATGAGATGGATCTTCCACCGGCTCTGGCCGTGGCCCAATGTGTTTTCCAGGCTGTTCACCAGACCGTGGTACAGCTTTCGGCCTTCGCGCATCGGCTTGGGCGTGGCATCCAGACAGTGAAAATGCAGTTCCCTGGTCAACAAGTCCGGTCTGGCCAGGGCCAAAGCCTGGACCACGGTCAACGGTCCGGAGCCCAGGTCCACGATGGTCGCGCCTTCGGGCAGGTCCAGGTCCAGCCCGCCCAGCAGGCGACTCAGGCGCAGCAGATTCCAGGGCAGGAAGTACCACAGATAGGCCCCCAGGGCCGCTGGAGCGTGCAGGTAGTCCCGCCCCAGAAATTCGGCGCGGTCTTCGATGAGAAACGAGGACAGCTCCTGAATGTTGTCCGCCAGTCTGCGTCGATGGGCGGCCTTCATAGGCATGACTTCCCGTAGCAGGTTGACGTAGTCCGCCAGGGCCTGCTGGGCCGCGACGGAAAGATCGGGAAACGGCGCGCCGGAGAAAACGGGGGTGTCGGCGGGGCGAGATGGGGCGTCAGACATGGCGAAAGACCAACCTTTGCGTGTAGTGTGAAAAGAAGTCCGGTTCCTGGCCGATGTTCAGGGTCGTGATCATCGGCGCGATTCTCTCGATCCAGTCCCTGGCCTCGGGGCTGTTCACCAGCAGGGCGGCCCCGGCCAGGGAGCTGTTGCCCACGGGGTGGATCCGACGTCGGTAGCCGGGCGGGACGAAACCCAGTTCCTCCAGGGCGGAAAAGTCCGCATGCTCGCCCAGGGCCCCGGCCAGATACACGGCCCGCAGCGCCTCCGGTTGAATGCCGCCCTCGGCCAGCAGCCGGGAAAAGGCCAGATTGAAGGCCGCTTTGACCTTGAGCACCTCTTCCACGTCGCGTCCGGTCAGGTATACGTCCGGACCGAGCAAAAAGCGCCGTTCACCGTCCCGGTCCGCCAAACCCAATCCGACCCGCCGGGCCAGCGGGCTGTCCCCGGCCGCGAAGCCCCCGGTGCGGTCTAGGAGCCCCAGGCGCAGCAACCCGGCCAGCAGGGCCAGGTAGCCGGTTCCGGAAATCCGTTGCCGATCCGGTTTTGAGCGAGGGACGTCGATGTGTTCCGTGCCCCCCGTGTCCGAGTTCCCCCCGTCAGGGTCTTCAAGGGGCCGGGGCCGCAGCCCAAACGGCGTCACGACCACGTCCACCCAGACCCCTGGCAGGGCCGTCGCGCCACAGGACATGCCGATGCCCTCCAGAGCCGGCCCCATGGGCACGCTGGCCGCCAAGTACCGCTCCTGCCCGAGGGCCAGAATGAACTCGCCGTTGGTTCCCAGGTCCGCCAGAAGGAAAGGGAAGGCTGGGGGAGAAGCGGCGGTGAAGTGCAGGGCCGCCAGTCCGGCGCTGAGGTCGCCGCCGATGAACGGTGCGGGTTGCGGCGGGATGTAGGTTCGCCCGCCGTGCCGTCCTTCGGCATTTCCAGGAGCGTGATGGTCTGATAATTCCAGCGACGTTTCCTGAAAAGGCAGTCTGGTCCAGAATCCGCCTGCATGAGGCTTCTGGTACGGGGCCGCGGCCAAGCCCTTCAGCGGCCATTCCAGCAGCAGGGCGGTCATCACCGTGTTTCCGGCCACGCAGATCCGATCCACCGGAGCAGGCAGGGCCATGGTCAGTTCATGCAGCCGTCGCAGCACCACGTCCCGGAGCATTCGGGCATTGCCCGGCGCGGCCAGGGCAAAGCCCAACCGGGACATCACCTCGCTGCCCGCGGCCAACTGCGGATTGAGTTCCCGCCCCTGGGCCAGGACGCCCTTGTCGTCCAGAAGTTGCCAGTGCAGGCTGGTGGTTCCCAGGTCCACGGCCAGGGCCAATGAACCGCTGACGGCCCGCTCCAAGGCGATCCCGTTCGATTCGAAGGCAGCGGCGGATTCGGCGGCGGTCCTGGGAAACGCGAACGGCAGCCGGACCCTCAGCCCGCTTTCGGATTGGCGGCGGCAGGCCAATCGTCCGCCTTGTTCCAGGACCTCCGGAGATAGGGTCTTCCGTTCGTCCGTTGTTGGCGTGTTTGGCGACGGCTCGGAATCGTCGACCACATACACCAGGCAATGGCCGCACCGCCCCAGGCCGCTGCAAAACGGCTTCGTGGGCCAAAGCCCTTCCAGAAACAAAACTTGGGCCAGGGTCTGTTCCGAAGTGGCCTGGATGAGGCGTGTCCGGCCCTCGGCGTCCTCAATGGCGAGCACGTCGCCCGCTCCGTGGTCGTGGAGCGCGGCCCCTGAGCCGCGCTCCACGCCGGATTCGCTCGTCATCGGGCTACTTCTGCTCCTGCTTGGCCATGGTCCCTTTCTCGCCGCACTTGGGACACTTCTGGGGCTTGCACCGGCCTTCCTTCTTTTCTCCGCACTTGGCACAAATGAATTCCGCCATGATGGTTCTCCTTGTCGTTAGGTTGGTTGTGTTTGCCCAGGGCGGGCACGCAGGCCCGCCCCTACTCCAGGTCGAAGGTGCCCGGCTGATCCTGAAAGTATTCGCGAAGGGAGCGCTCCAGGGCTTCGCGGTCCATGGTCACGATCCGCCAATTGGCCTGGTACCGGACGGACTGGACCGTGACGCCCAGCAGGTCGATGGTGTCCATGGAGACGTCCAGGTTCCGCAGGTGGCGGTCAAAGGCCTGGATGTCCCCGGCGGAGCGCCATCCCTGGGTGACCAGGGTCACCGCGTCCTCGAAGCCTCCGCGTACCCGGTCCAACCGGAAGTAATTGCCCCAGAGGGCGGCCCAGATTTCCGGCAGGTCCGGTCCCGCCGCGGTCCAGATCATGCCCTCGTAATCCAGTACGCCTTGCCACCCGCCTTCACTCAAAAGCGCCAGACGCAGAATCAGGGAGTCCGAGCCGTCGTCGCGCACGCCGGAGAGCTGCTCCAAGGTCCGGACCACTTCCTGTTGCTCCGGCACCAGGCCTTGGGGATCGAATCGGTAGCCGATCTGGTAGTCCCGTGTGTAATATGTGCCCAAAGCCCGCAGGAAATCACGCAACGCCTCCCGGTTGACCCGGACATTCAGGTGCAGGACCGCGCCCCATTCCGTGGGCAGGTATTCGACTTCCTCCCAGCCCAGGACGTATTCCTCGGCCCGGGAGTCCAGAATCCGCTCCAATGCGGCCCTTCGTCCTTCGCTCAGTTCTCCCCGCATCAAAATCTCCGCCTCCTGGGCCACCCCCTGAGCCAGGGCTTGGCGCAGAGCGGAAGGGCGGGGCTCCGACCCCCCGGCTTCATCGGTCTCGACGAAGAGGCGCACGTCCTGCCCGGCCTGTAAGAAGGAGGGCAGGACGGCAATAAGAACGGCCATCAGCGTGGTGAGCAACCATGTTTTGGGGCTGTTGCTTCGCAAGACGTTGTCTCCTTTCTTCATATGGATCGATATGTGTTCGGATCAGTCCTGAGTTCGGACCGTAACTTGCGGATCCGCGGCATGGGCTTCCACGAGGCGGACGACCGCGGTCTGGTCCCCGGCCGAGACCCAGCGGACCTCGGGGATGTTGTTGAACCAGGTTTCCTGGCGTTTGGCGTAGGCTCTAGTCCGGAACAGCCACAGGTCCTTGGCTTCTTCGAGGCTGGTCTCTCCGCGCAGATGGGCCAGCAGTTCGCGGCAGCCGATGCCGGAAAAGCCCGGGGCCTCAGAGTTCGGACAACCTTTCCAGGCTCGCTGGATTTCCTGGATCGATCCCAGTTCCAGCATCACGTCGATGCGGCGGGCCAGACGGTCGTGGAGTTCCGGCCGGGGCAGGCGTAGGCCGATGATGAACAGTTCCAGTCCCTGGGCGGAGCGAGCATGGGCATGCCACCAGGATAAAGGGTGTCCGGAGGCCTGGAAGACTTCCAGTGCCCGGCAGACCCGTTGCCTGTCACGGGGGTGAATCCGGGCCGCGTAGTCCGGGTCCACGTCGCTCAACCGGGCGTGCAGGGCTTCGGGACCGTGGTCCGCGCATTCCTGGAGCACCGCTTCGCGCACTTGGGCGGGCACGTCCGGAATATCCGCCAATCCTCCGGCCAGGGCGCGCAGGTAGAGGCCCGTGCCGCCCACCAGAACGGGCATACGGCCGTTCTCCCTACAGGACGCCACCGCTAGCCGGGCCTCGTCCATGAACCTGCCCGCGGAAATGGTTTCGTCCATGGCCAGGAATCCGTAGAGCAGATGCGGGCATTGGGCCTGTTCCGCGGCGTCCGGCTGGGCGGTGATGACCGGCACGTCCAGGTAGACTTGGCGTGAATCCGCGTTGATCACGGTCACCGGAAAATGCCGGGCCAATGCCAGGGCCGCGGACGTCTTGCCGGTTCCGGTGGCTCCCACCAGGCAGACGATGGGCGTGACTTGGCCGCCTGGAGCTTGAACGTTGTTCGGACTTGAGGCCAAGGGGAGTTCCCCCTCAGTCCTTGCTCGGCCCATACTTTTGATGCAGTCGGCGCAACACGGGTTCCGGCACTAGGCCCTGGACGTCTCCGTGCAGCTTGGCCGCTTCCTTGATGATCGTTGAACTGATGTACAACCACTTATAATCAGTCATCAGAAACATGGTCTGCAAGCCGCGGTTCAGGCGGCGGTTCATCAGGGCCATCTGAAATTCGTACTCAAAGTCCGACGTCGCCCGCAACCCGCGCAGAATGACGCTGCCGCCGCGCTCTCTGACATAGTCCACCAGCAGTCCCTGGAACCCCTCGCCGATGACCCGCGGTTCCGGCGCGAAAACTTCGTCGATCATTTCCAGGCGCTCTTCCAGGGAGAACAGCGGGGTCTTGGGCGTATCCCAGGCCACGGCCACGATGACCTGGTCAAAGACTTCCAGTCCGCGTCGGATCAGGCTGACATGGCCGTTGGTCAGGGGGTCGAAGGTGCCGGGGTAGACGGCGATGCGTTTTTTGCAGAAATTTTTGTCCATCGGGGTTCACGGTTCAACGGTTCAGGGGATAGGCGAGGGCGGTCGGGTCGTCCAGATGCAGATGCGGGTTTGACCGTACGTGCGGTCGGTTTCCAGTTCAAGTTCGGGAAGGGGCAGGGCGGCGGGTGTCCAGGTTTCCTCCACCTCCGCGCAGATCAGGGCGTCCAGGGCGATCCAACCGTGCTTGCGGGCCAGGATCAGGGCCGGGACCAGGAGGTCGCGGCCATACGGCGGATCAAAAAACAAGACCTCGTATCCTCCCTGCCTGGGAGGCTCTGCCAGGGTGCGCAAGGCGTCTCCGGCCAGAATCCGGACGCGTTGTCCGGGACGCTCAAAGGCCGGAGCCTGGTCCCGCAACAGGCGCAGGGCCTTGGGGTCGCTTTCCAGAAAGCACACTTCCGGTGCTCCCCGGCTCAACGCCTCCCAGCCCAGGCTTCCGCTGCCGGCGAACACGTCCAGCACCCGGACCGCGTCCCAATGCACGCCGCGCGAGGCGAGCATGGAAAACAGGGCCTCCCGCACCCTGCCCATGGCCGGACGATAGCCTTCGCCCTCGGTCGTCTTGATCCGGCGGCCCTTCCAGTGTCCGGCGATGATTCTTACCACGCTTCGTCTCCGTCTTGCAGGACATTTTTGTTGTAACTCCCGACCTCTTACAGATCGCTATCGAAATCGAAATCGCTATCGAAATCGGAATGTTGCCAGAAATCGATTTCGATCACGATTTCGATTTCGACTCCGATCCAGAGCGCCCGTGGTTCGAGAACAAAAGTGCCCAGCCTTTGTCTTGCCTTTGCATATTCGTCAGGATACTGTCTCGGATACAGCCCGTTTCTCGGCGTTGCAAGGGCGACCTGCCTTCCTACCCACTCCACGAAACCGAATCAAGCAGCCCCGTCCAGGCCATGAAGTTCACCTCCCTCGAAGACCTCTCCGCGCTTAAGAAGAAGTTCCCCAAAAAGGAGCGCGTCAAGCGCATCGTTCCCAAGCCTCGACCAAAAGAAGAGCCGGAGGCCCCGCCCCAGGACGACGCGGACCTGTTCGTCCGGGCCATGTCCGAAGTTACGCCCATCTCCGGCGGAACCAAGGGGCGGGAAGTGCCCGGCGAATCCGGACTTTCGCGATCCGTGACCACCGAACGCAGGCCAGGCCAGGCCGAGAACGACGACCTTTGGGTGACGGACTATCTGCGCAATTTGGTCCAGGGAACGGTGGAGTTCGAGCTGTCGTATTCCGAGGAATACATGCACGGCTATATTCAGGACCTGGACAAAAAGGTGCTGGGCAAGCTCAAGGCGGGGCAGTTCAGCGTGGAGGCCCACCTGGACATGCACGGGTTGAACGCGTTGCAGGCCAGGGACGCTACCCTCGACTTCCTGCGCGGCCAGTATTACCTGGGCCGACGCTGCGTGTTGCTGATTCCCGGACGCGGCAAGAACTCGCCCGGAGGGCTGGCGTTGATCCGCGAGGAACTGCCCCTTTGGCTGACTCGCGACCCGCTGCGCCGGGTCGTCCTGGCCTTCTGCACGGCCCTGCCCCAGCACGGCGGAGCCGGGGCACTTTATATCCTGCTGCGAAAACGCAAGAAAACCGGCGGCAAGGTCCGTTGGGACCTCCCGGCTACCGCGACCTGAGTAAAGCGAACGTTTCACTCATTCACATGCCAAGATGATCTGAACCACCCTATTACCCGATGCAGGAAATCCTCTTTCTCTGCCTGGCCGGCGCATTGGGCGCCATGTCGCGGTATTGGCTCTCCTCGGCCGTGTATGCGCTTCTGGGCCGGGAATATCCCTGGGGTACCACCACGGTGAACGTCCTGGGGAGCTGCCTCTTCGGGCTGGCTTGGGCGCTGATCCATGAGATCGGGGCCATCTCTCCTCAATTCAAGGTGATCATCCTGGTCGGTTTTCTGGGATCGTTCACCACCTTTTCCACGTACATCTTTGAAACCCATCTGCTGTTTCAGGAAGGAAAGCGCCTGAAACCGGTCCTGAACCTGATCGCCCAAAACCTGATCAGCCTCGGAGCACTTTCCTGCGGTTTCCTGCTTGGGCGGATGTGGTAACGCGATGATGAGAAAATCCAATGATCCGACTTGAAGATGAAATTTTGACCTTGCTGGAGGCTGGAGATTCGGCGGCTCTGGCCACCATTGTCGGCCAAACCGGCTCCGCGCCGCGGACTCCCGGAACCCGGATGGTCGTGCGCCGGGATGGTTCCATCCTGGGAACAGTCGGGGGGGGACGCCTGGAGGCCGAGGTTATCCAGACCGGGTTGGATGTCTTGCGTTCAGGTTTCAGCCGGCTCCAGCATTTTACCCTGGCAGGCACGGATGCCGGGGACATGGACATGATCTGCGGCGGCGAATTGGACGTGCTGGTGGAGCCGTTGCGGCCGGTTACCCGAACCATCGAGTTGTTCCGGCTCCTTGCTCGTCGGCGCGAACAGGAAGGAGAATGGCTTTTGGCCACCGTGATCCGGGAATCCGCCGACGGTCGAGCCGGGCTGCTCTCCGAGTCGTATCTGCTCCAGCGTTCAGCCTCGGGCTTGCGTTTTTATCCAGAACAGCCGGATAGCCCGGAGCGACTGGCAAGCCTGCTGGAGTCGGCCCGAACCGAGTGTGGTCCGACCCTGTACACGAGCGGCAGCACAAACGGAAACACTGTTGGGGAGTCACGGGTGGTGATCGAGTTGATCCGAGCCAAAGAGACGGTGCATTTGTTCGGCGCGGGCCATGTTTCCAGGGAGGTGGCGCTCCTGGCCCACCGGGTGGATTTTCGCGTGGAAGTCCATGACGACCGGTCCGACTTCGCCAACCCGGAGCGCTTTCCCATGGCCGATGCCGTCCACGTTCCGGAGAATATGGGGCGGGCCTTTGAAGGACGCCGAATCGACGAAAACAGCTACGTGGTCATCGTCACCAGGGGCCACACCCACGACATGGACGTCCTGGCCCAGGCCCTGCGTACCCAGGCCGCCTATATCGGCATGATCGGCAGTCGCCGCAAGCGGGACGCCATTTACGCGGCCCTGCGCGGGCAAGGCTTCAGTCAAGACGACCTTTCCGGCGTCCACTGCCCCATCGGCTTGGACATCAACGCCCAAACCCCCGCCGAGATCGCCCTGAGCATTGTGGCGGAACTGGTGAAAATCCGGGCGATTGCAAGATCCTCGGCCAAGGCGTGCAAAGACATATAGGCGGGCTCCCAGTGGGCGACCTGTTCCGCGTCCTTCCGTTCTCGTCGCCGAACTCCGCCCTTTTGCTATCGGACGGATTGCGAGCGCTACCCGCGTAGCGTGGCCGCCAGGCGGAGGGGGTGACGCAGGAGGTCCAAAGCGGACAGGATGGAGGGGCAGACCACGTCCGCGGCGGCCAGAGTTTGCGGAGCCGCGCCTTCTTCCTGGAGCAGGGCAATGCCCAGGGCTGCTTCTCGGAGCATCAAGGCGTCGTTACGACCGTTTCCCATGGCCGCGGACAGGGCCGGGTCGAAGGCGCGCAGATGGTCGGCCTTGGCCTGGGCCTGCTCCTGGGTCGACTGGCCTTGGGGCGGGATGATCGGCAGGTCGCAGGGAACGACTTTCAACTCTTCCCGCACGCTGCCGAAGGTGTCCGCTGTGAGGACGTGGATGTCCAGGTGCCGTGACAACTCTTCCAGGCGTTCCGCAACGCCGGGCAGAATGCGGCCGTCCAGGGCCAGAGTGCCGTTGTAGTCCAGGAAGAGGTGAGCGAGGCGCAGTGTTTTCCAGCCGGGTACGTTGATGTGCAACATGCTTTTTCCCTTCGTGTTCGGTCAGTTCATTTCCACCACTTCCAGAAACGCCTCGATGCGTGTCCTGAGCTGTTCCGTGTCCGACTCCGAGTAGTCGGTTTCGATGTGCAGGAACGGGACTTTCAGGGTTTGCTCCGCCAGTTTTTTTATTCCGTGGGCTTCGACGTTGTAGGTGTGGCAGCACTGCCAGGTCTGGTCGACGATGCCTTGGACTTTGAAGTCCTGTGTCAGCCTGGAAATCAGGTCGAAACGACCTTGGTTGGGGGTCATGCAGGAGCAGGGGGTGCGCAGGTAGCGGCGGGCCAGGGCCTCGAACGGGTCGCCTGTCTCCTCCACCAGAAGGTCAAAATTTTTGAAGCCGGTACAGTTTTCCAGACAAACCACCACGGCTCCGCTGTCCTCGATCAGCTTCAAGACTTTGTCCGACCCTTTGCCCACCGGGCACCCGGTGAGCAGGATGCGCGGCGCGTCGTCCGTGCAAACGGATACGCCCCGGGCCTTCATCTCGGTCAGTTCCTGAACCAGTGTTTCCAGCAGTCCGGCGAACTCGGGCAGGTTCACGACAAAAGACGAACTCTCAAATACGCGCATGGCGTCCAAGCCGGAAAGGGGAACCGGATGATCACTGGCCAGGTAGGCGATTTTCTTCAGGAGTCGTCGCACCCTGTTGGCGTCGTGAATTTCCCTCTGGATACGGTCCCGAGTGATCCGTTGCCCGGTGGTCTGTTCGAGAAAGGTTTGCATGCGCTGGATCTGGTCCACCCAAAAGGCCAAGGCAGTGGCGTCGTCCTGCAGATAGGGCAGGTGGAGCAGGTGCAGCGGCTTGATCTCCTGCAACAGCTCAAACATCTTTTTCTTGCCGTCGCAGGTGGTCTCGCCGAGGATGAAATCGCTGGCCGCGAAGAACGGGCAGGCGTCCGTGACGGCATAGCCGTAACTGGATTTGATCAGGGGACAGAGGTTGGCCGGAAGGTGTTTTTCCGCGGCGCTGATGGGCTCCTGCTTCTTCCCGCACAGGGAAACGGGCACGGCCCCGGCGGCCCGGACTAGTTCCAACGGCGCGTAAGTGCAGAACACCCCGGCGATTTTCGTGCCCTGCCGGCGGGCCGTATCCAGATCCAGCAGGCTCTTTTCCGCCCAGTTCTCGAACCTGGGGAAGCACGGAGGTTTTGGCGTTGTCATGGGAACATTTCCTTGGCTGATGAATCGTTGTGGAGGGCGTTGCAAATGATGGCAAGCTAGGCATTTTTTACTGGCCGGTTTCTTTCCTCAAGCAGTACCGCGCGGCTCCAAGCGCACCGACCATGTCCGGTTCGGTCGGGACGATGATTCGTGTTTTGAGCCGCTCCTCCAATAACCTGATCACGCATCGGTTGTGGGCCACGCCGCCCGCAAAGCAGAGTGGGTGCTCCAGGCCGACTCTGTTGAGCATGGCCATGGTTCGTTCCACAATGGCCAAGTGAAGGCCCAGGGCGATATTTTGCGGCTGTTCACCACGACCCATGAGGGAGGTGGCCTCGGATTCGGCGAAAACAGCACACATGCTGCTGATTTGCACCTGTTTGTCCGCGGCCAGGGCGAAGTCGCCGAACTCCTCGATGGGGACTTGCAGAGAGGTGGCCATGATCTCCAGGAATTTGCCCGTACCGGCGGCGCAACGGTCGTTCATCTCGAACTTCAGCACCCGACCTTCCGGCCCTAAAGAGACGACCTTTGTGTCCTGGCCGCCGATGTCCAGAATGGTGCGCGCTTCGGGGTACAGCCTGGCCGCTCCCAGGGCATATGCCTGGATTTCAGTAATTGCGTCGCATGGATTCAGGATGTCGTTTTCCACGAACAGCTTGCGGCCGTACCCGGTGGCCGTGATCCGCCGTGCTCCCACTCCCATGAGGATCTCGCGACATTGCCGCAAAGGGGCGAAGGTGGTGGGGAGTCTGGCTTGGCGCGTGATTTCCCCGGTCGGACTGAGAACGACCAGTTCGATGGATCGGGAGCCGATGTCGATACCCGCGACTACTCCGGTATGATCGATATGCAACATAAGCGAACAGTTTCCGCTAATAAGGTTGGCGTGTCCTCGATACATATTCTTTCAAAAAGGGAGGAAGCCATCCCGCTGCTGGTAGTGCATCTTCGGGCTTGATGTCTAATCAGGAAAATATATGTATTTAGCTATTTTTGGATTATATTTTTTTATTGATAGATGGATTAGCGATAGTGGACGTATTTCAATGTAATGAGAAAATTTGAGCGAAATGAAATTTCAGATTGCAAGGACATACTTCGTCAGGATGGTTCCATACATTCATTGGTATCAACACTATACGGGCTGATTTGTTTTGTGGATACATCTCTATGAATCTAATCATCAAAAACTATGTGTGAAAGTGTTTTAGCTGTTTCCTTAAAGCAATATCAGCAAGCAATTTTATGTGAAGTTGAAAATATATAGCTATTTACAATCAGAATGAATTTTCAGTTATGAAAAATTTGATCATGATTAAAGTTAAAAAAATATTGTAATTCAAATGAATAAGTAGATATTTTGTGTCAATGTTTGCCGAATAGGCAGATTTGTTGACCTTCGTGGAAAAATCCACATAGATGCCCCCTATTGGTAATCTTCTTTTGCGTCAGCATCAGGATTATCCATTTTAACCTACTCTGAACCGAAAGAGCTGCACATCATGGCGCACCTTTTCCGATACATCTGAACCTTCTCCTTGTTGAGGCGAGTTCGCCTTGATTCAGGAGTCGAAGCCGGATGGGCTTTATCGTACTTGAACAATACGGAATTGTTGCGTGTCCAAACTGCCGTGGCATCTTCATCATGGTCGCTTACGACCTCTCAGGCCGACTCCCCTTGATCGACCGATAATCCTGCTCGCTCTTTTCTCCGCCGTCTCCGCTTTTGGTCCAGCATTTCATCTTTGGCTCCCCGACTCCCTGCCATCTCCTGCTTTTCATCGGCCATCTCATTCAAGAGTTGGCTCTTTGGGTATTCTCCCCCCCTTTGTTTTCCTGGCTGAATCTTCGTTGGGCTTTCCGCGACGATCTCAGCGGCTGATCACCCGCCTTCAGTCTTTTCCGAACGCCGCACTTGGGTTGGGTCTCGTCCATCGCCGCATAATTTTGCTTTCGGCATCTTTCACGGGCGTACGTCCGCCAACCAGCCATTTCACGCATCGAACTCCGCGGTCAGTCCGTCGGAGAGCGAGCAAATATATCCCCGGCAAGCACTTCTTGCCGCCTCACCTTCAACTCAAGGAGTCGTCATGCAGATCAACCGCAGAAACTTCCTCAAGTTTTCGGCCGTAACCGGTTCGGCCCTGGCTTTCGGGGGCCTGGGATTCAATCTCAAGCCCGCCGTGGCCAAGGCTGAATTATCGAAATTGCGGGACGCCAAGGAGACAACCTCGGTCTGTTGCTACTGTTCCGTGGGCTGCGGCCTGATCGTCCACACAGCTCTTGGCGGGAAGGGGCGGACCGTCAACGTGGAAGGGGATCCGGACCATCCCATCAGTGAGGGCTCGCTGTGCGCCAAGGGGGCCTCGGTCTACCAATTGGCCGAGAATGAGAACCGGGTGACCAAGGTGCTCTACCGCGCGCCCTATGGCGACAAATGGGAGGAAAAATCGTGGGATTGGGCCATTGACCGAATCGCCCGGAAGGTCAAGGAGGCCAGGGATCAGACCTTCGTGACGACCAATGCCCAGGGGCAGGTGGTCAACCGTACGGACGGGATCGCCCATGTGGGGTCAGCGGCTCTGGATACCGAGGAGTGCTGGTACCTCCAGGGCCTGATGCGCAGCCTGGGGCTGGTGTACATCGAGCACCAGGCCAGATTGTGCCACAGCTCCAGCGTGCCGTCCCTGGCCGAGTCCTTTGGTCGAGGGGCCATGACCAACCACTACAACGACCTGATGAACAGCGACTGCATCCTGATGATGGGCGGGAATCCGGCGGAATGTCACCCGGTTTCCTTCAAGTGGATTATGAAGGCCAAGGAGCGGGGCGCGACGCTTATCAGCGTGGATCCGCGCTTCAATCGGACCTCCAGCAAGGCCGACATCTACGCCCCGATGCGCTCCGGCACGGACATTCCCTTTCTGGGGGGGATGATCAAGTATATCCTGGACAATAACCTGTATTTCAAGGACTACGTGGCCAACTACACCAACGCGGCTTTCCTGGTAAACCCGAAATTCGGCTTCGACGACGGGCTGTTCTCAGGCTGGGATCCGGAGAAAAACGCCTACGACAAGTCGACCTGGACCTATCAGTTGGACGACAAGGGCGTGCCCAAGCGCGACTTGTCTTTGAAGGACAAGAATTGCGTGTTCCAACTGCTCAGGAAGCACTACGACCGATACACCCTGGACCGGGTTTCCGAGACCACCGGTACGCCCAAGGACAAGCTCCTGGAAGTCTACAAAGCCTACGCGGCCACGGGGAAACCGGACAAATCCGGGACCAACACCTATGCCATGGGTTGGACCCAGCACACCATCGCGGTCCAGTTGATCCGGACCATGGCCATGATTCAACTTCTGTTGGGCAACGTGGGCAACGCAGGCGGCGGGGTGAACGCCCTGCGCGGCGAGGCCAATGTCCAGGGCTCCACGGACAGCGCCCTGCTCTATCACATCATCCCGGCCTACAATCCCGCTCCCCGGGCGGTCTGGCCCACGCTGGGTGATTACAACAAGGCCAACACTCCCGTCAGTCACGATCCCAAGAGCGCCAACTGGTGGCAGAACCGGCCCAAGTACATCGCCAGCCTGCTCAAGGCCATGTATCCGGACAAGACGCCCGAGGAGAGCTACGACTACATGCCCCGGTTGGACGTGGGCCAAAACTGTTCCTGGCTGGTGATGTTCGACCATATGCTGCAAGGCAAGTTCAAGGGGCTGTTCGCCTGGGGCATGAATCCGGCCGTCAGCGGCGCTCATTCCAACAAGACCAGGGAGGCCATGACCAAGCTGGACTGGCTGGTCAACGTGAACATCTTCCAGAACGAGACAGGCTCCTTCTGGCACGGCCCGGGCATGGACCCCGCCAAGGTCAAGACCGAAGTCTTCATGCTCCCGGCCTCGGTGTTCTATGAGAAGGAAGGTTCCATCACCAATTCCGGGCGTTGGGCCCAGTGGCGTTACGCCGGGCCCGAGCCATTGGGAGAGAGCAAACCCGACGGAGACATGATGGTCATGCTGGTCAAGCGGCTCAAGGAACTCTACCAGGAAGAAGGGGGCGCGTTTCCCGATCCCGTAGCCGGTTTCACCCTGGACGCCGTGGTCACGGACGGCATGTTCGATCCGGTCAAGATGGCCAAGCTGCACAACGGCTACTTCCTCACGGACAAGAAGATAGGTGACGTGACCTACAAGGCCGGGACCCAGGTGCCCAGCTTCGCGCTGCTCCAGGATGACGGCTCCACGGCCTGCGCCAACTGGCTGTACTGCGGCTCCTTCACCGAGGCCGGAAATCAGATGGCCCGCCGCGACAAGACCCAGACCGAGATGCAGGCCAATATCGGTCTGTTTCCCAACTGGGCCTGGGCTTGGCCGGTCAACAGGCGAGTCCTGTACAACCGGGCTTCCGTGGATCAACAGGGCAAGCCTTATGCCCCGCAAAAAGCGGTCATCAAATGGGAGCAGGGCAAATGGATCGGTGACGTGCCCGACGGTCCCTGGGCTCCTTCGGAACGACACCCCTTCATCATGACATCCGAGGGATTTGGCCGCCTTTTTGGCCCGGGCTTGGTGGACGGTCCCTTCCCGGAACACTACGAACCCTTGGAATGTCCCTTCGAGACCCAGCCTTTCTCCAGTCAGCTGCATAATCCCACGGCCCTGCATTTTTCCGGGCCGCTGGAAAAGCGGGCCGTGTGCGACCCGCGCTATCCCTTTGTGGGCACCACGTACCGGGTCACCGAACACTGGCAGACCGGGGTCATGACCCGCTGGACCCCCTGGCTTTTGGAGTGCCAGCCCCAGATGTTCGCGGAGATCGACCCTGAGCTGGCCAAGCTCCGGGGCATCGCCAACGGGGAGAAGGTTATCGTGGAGAGCATGCGCGGCCAAGTTGAGTGCGTGGCCATCGTCACTCCCCGGCTGAAACCCTACAAGGTTATGGGACAGAGTCTGCATATGGTCGGCGTGCCCTGGCACTACGGCTGGGTGCATCCCAAGGACGGCGGGGACGCGGCGAATTTGCTGACCCCGGCCGTGGGCGATCCGAACACCGGCATTCCGGAGACCAAGGCGTTCATGGTCAACATCCGCAAGGCATAGGAGGAAACTGAATCATGCAAGGAAAAACGTTTTTCATCGACCTGACCAAATGTACGGCCTGTCGGGGCTGCCAGGTAGCCTGCAAGCAATGGAAGAAGCTGCCCGCCGAGGAAACCAAAAACTGGGGCTCGTTCCAGAACCCCAAGGATCTCTCCTTCAACACGTTAAAGCTGGTCCGGTTCTCCGAAGTGGAAGAGAACGGCGAATTCAAGAACTGGTATTTCTTTCCGGACCAATGTCGGCATTGCGTGCATCCGCCGTGCAAGATGGTCGGCGACATGTACGACGACACAGCCATCCTGCACGATCCGGAAACCGGCGCGATCCTTTTTACGGACCGCACCAAGAATCTGGACGGCGAGGAGATTCGGACGTCCTGCCCCTACGACATCCCCCGCTGGGATGAAACCAAGGTGCAGGCCAAGTGCGACATGTGTCTGGACCGGGTGCAGAATGGGCTGTTGCCGGCCTGCGTGCTGTCCTGTCCCACCGGGACGATGCATTTTGGGGACCGTGGGGAAATGCTGGAACTGGCCGGGAAGCGCTTGGCCGAAGTCCGGGCCTACCGACCCAACGCCGTGCTGGTTGATCCGGAGGATACCCGGGTCGTCTACCTGTGCGAGGAAAGCCCCCGCAGGTATCACGGCTACGCCATGGCCCAGGCGGACGTCCCAGGAACATTGAGCCGGAAAAGGGTGCTGGCTGCCGTGGCCTCGCCGGTCCGGCGTCTATTCGGATAAGCGCAAAAACACGATTAAGACGGATTAACGCAAGGGCCATGCACGAACCCGGAGGGGTCGTGCATGGCCCTTGCCGGCTTCATGACTTGCTAGACCGGAAACCCTGCCGGATTGTCCGTTTCGCAACAAAGAAAACAGTGTCTTGGCGCTCCAAGAGTGACTCCTGGTCGCTGACCATTCAGTACGCTGCTACGCCCTCAGTTCGTGAAGGTGTTTTCACGGTGACTCAAGCCTGCTCCGTTAGCCTGGTGATTCGTTTCCGACTTTCAGACCGGGAGCGTCGCACAATCCGCGAAAAATCTCCCGAAGCATGTTCTGGTCAATGAATTCATGAAGGGGACGGTCATAGTAGTCGTCGTCATCGGATGCAGGGACAAGCGTTGTTGGCATGTCGGACTCGTCGGGCGCGCCCCTATGATCGTTTAGCCCGGATGCGGCTCCGGGAACGATTTCCCCTCCGGAGATGTCCAGCTTGATTCCAGAGTTGTTCTTGATCCAGGTGTCGGTTTCATCGTGGGTTCCCAGGAACAGGAAGGCGAAGTCGCCCTCGTGCTTGGTCAGGACCAGCCGATGTCCGCCGGCAAGGTTGAATTTCCAGCAATTTTCCATTCTAGCCTCGCCGTTGGAGGTCAACTTCCGGGCAATATTGGGATCCAATCGCCCGCTGTCGGCCAAGTCCTGGATGATTGCCTGGGCCTGTCGGGCCGCGCCCCCGGCTTTGCCTCCGGATTTGAGCATTTTGGCTGTTTTCTTGGAAAACTGCGCAGGGTCGACAATAATAACGGCCATGAAGAACCTCCGGGCATTCGATGTCGCCGTTTCAGCGGAAACAGTCATGTGTTCACGGAACCGCTTTTATTTACCTCATCCGCGAGCTTTATGTCTAATTTGAAAGACGAATGGATGTTTCTTCAGACAATTGCTTTTTTCGATGCGCGGACTCCGACACAACGGAATCGGGTCCGACCTCAAATACCATCGGGCATGTATGGACAATATGCCGATGAAGTTTCCCACGTCGGCCTGATCAATTGGAACGATGAATGCTTTTGTGGCAACACAATACAGGGAATCTATTTGACTTTTCGTGTTCTTGTTTTTACCCAATGAAATACACGTCGTTGCAAAAGCAAACACTTAACCCAAGAGGAATACGAGACATGATTGAAATCACCCCTTCCGTGAAAGAACAATTGGACAACCATTTTCAGGGTAAGGCGCAATCTCCGATTCGGGTCTATCTGGCCGCCGGATGCGGCGGAGAGCGGCTCTCTCTGGCTTTGGACACGGAGCAGGAGACGGATCTGGTGCAGGAACTCAGCGGCTATACCTTTCTCGTGGACAAGGAATTGAGCGAAAAAGCCGGGGTTATCAAGATCGACATGACGCCGTACGGATTCGCCGTCTCCTCCGAGGTCCAGGTGGGCGGCGGAGGCGGAGGTTGCGGAGGAAGTTGTTCGTCTTGTTGATGAATTGCTAGGCGTCTCGAATGAGTCTCCGTTTTAACCACAACCTGTTCCAATAGGTCATCGGGGTCTTGGCCGCCTGGCTTCGGCCCCGCATGGCCTTTTCCGGCTCGAACAGTACGTCTCCCAGATGACTTGTGGGTGCGGCGCGGTCCAGGAATCCGGTGCAACCGGCGCAGTAGGTGATGATCCGGTCGCCTTGGGCCTGGGCGCGTCGCTTTTCGATCCATGTCGCTGCCAGGGCTGGATTTTTGAATCCCACGGCACCACCTTCCCCGCAGCAAAGGGTTCGCGCCCCGCTGTCTCTCATTTCCCGAATGCCATAGCCCCGAGCCGCCAGGAGCGCACGCACGGCCTGGTGGACTCCAACCTGGTCCCGCAGAGGGCAGGGATCGTGGACCGTGATTTGAACGGTCGTGCGCGGTGACGCCAAAGCGGTCTTATCCGTTATCCGGGCCTGATCTTGGGCCAGGACTTCGTACACCGTGGCGACCGTCAGCCCGTCCCCGTACTTCCTGAAGACCTTGTGGCAGTTGGGGCAGGCCACGACGATCCGTTCCACGCCCAGGGCCAGGAGACGATCCCGAATGTCCCGGAATTGATCGAGAAAATAGGATTGCCGCCCCAAGTCGTGGGACGGCTTGTGGCAGCAGTCCAGAACCATGGCCGTCGTTGGTTCACATTCGCGCAAGGCCTCGAAAAATTTCCACGTGATTCGGGGACGGGTGCCGGGAAGAGTGCAGCCCGGAAAGAATACCGTTTTCGCGGGCGTGGGCGGATACCAGGCAAAGAGGCGAGAGTGGCCGAGTTTTTCGTAGCCGAGCAGCTGCGCGTAGGGTTTGAAGTCCACCAAACCCTGGTCCGCGGCCAAACGACGCCGGTCCAGGAACAGGTCGCCCGGAGCGAGTCCTTCCGGGCAGACCGCGGCGCAAAGGTTGCACAGACTGCATTCGTAGGGATCGACGGTGGAATCCCCGGTCAGCACTTGGCGAGCGATGTCCCCGGGCATGCCGTACTTGTTCAGAAAGGCACACCGGCGAACACAGGTTCCGCAACGGGTACAGGCTTCGGCAATGCGGCTCGCGGTTTCAGGCGGTTTTATTTCCTGGGGATTTCTCGGCATCGTGGGATTCCGCCTTTCGGTTGGACTTCCAAAAAAGGAGAGCGAAGGGCCGTCAAGGCCGCTTCGCTCTCCGTGATACACTCACCTTGCGCTCATCAAACGCTTACCGTTCCGGTGGGCGTTTCGGCAAGGCGTAAGGCTAAGGCTTAGAGGATTTTGAACTCGTGGACCTGGTTGGTCTTGGAGTCAATGACGTGGACGCCGCAGGCGATGCAGGGGTCGAAGGAGTGGACGGTGCGCAGCAGTTCCACGGGGCGCTTGGGATCGGCGATGGGAGTGTTGATCAGCGCTTCTTCCACCGGGCCTAACTTGCCCTTGTCACAGCGCGGCCCCAGGTTCCAGGTGGAGGGGACCACGAGTTGGAAGTTCTCGATCTTGCCGCCCTTGATCTTGATCCAGTGGCTCAGCGCGCCTCGGGGTGCGTCGCAATAGCCGACGCCCTCGGCCTCGTCCGGCATTTCGTGATTTTCGGCGATCTTGGTGTCACCTCTCTTCACGTTTTCCGCCAGTTCGTCCAGCCAGGCCTCGGTCTTTTGCACGACGGTCAGGGCATGGATGCCCCGGGCCGCGGTCCGGCCCAGAGTGGAGTGCAGGGCGTCGGCGCCCACGCCGAGGTGGTTCAGCACCAGGTCCACGGCCGCCTTCACCTCGGGCTGACCCTTGGCATAGGCCACCAGCACCTGGGCCAGTGGGCCCACTTCCATGGATTCGTCCTGGTACCGGGGCGCCTTCATCCAGGAATAGCGCTCCTTGTCGTCCAGGCTGGTGTACTTGGGCTCGGTCACGCCTTCGTAAGGATGCCGGGCTTCAGTGCCTTCGTACCAACTGGCGGCCACGTGTTCGTAGATGGCCGCGGGATCGAAATCTTTCACGTTGGTCAGATCGCGGTTCATGATCACGCCCTGGGGATACCAGCGGGAGTTGATGTCTTTCTCCACCTGAGGGAATTCCCCGAAGCACAGATAATTGGTGCATCCGCCGATACCGGCCCAATCCTTGTAGTAGGAGGCCACGGCCAGCAGATCCGGGATGTACACCTGCTCAATGAAATCGCGGGTTTCCCTGTACAGAGCGCGATATTCCTCAATGCGTTCGGGGCGCAAAGCGTCGTAACACGTCACGCCGCCGCTGATGGTGAACTGGGTGTGGGGCACTTTGCCGCCGAAAATTGCCATGGCCCGGGAACCTTTGATTTGCAGACGCAGGGCTTCCAGATAGTGGGCCGTGGCGATCAGGTTGACCTCCGGCGGCAGGTAGTAGGCCGGATGACCGCCCAGGAAGTCGGCGTTGGTAAAAATGCCCAACTGTCCTTGGTTCACGAAGGCGGTCAGCTTGTCCTGAACGGCCTTCAGGTCCTCGGCGCTGGTCGGCCGGGGGGAGATATTGTTGGCGATCTTGGCCGCCTTGATCGGATCGGCTTTCAGGGCGCTGGTTACGTCCACCCAATCCAGGGCGTGCAGCACGTAGAAGTGAATCAGGTGGTCGACGAACGTCTGGGTGCCCATCACCAAGTTGCGGATGAGCCGGGCGTTATCGGGAATATCGACGCCCACGGCATCGTCCAGACATCGGGTGGATGCCAGGGCGTGGGTGTAGGTGCAGACCCCGCAGGCCCGCTGGGTGAAGTGCTGGGCGTCTCGGGGATCGCGGCCCTTGAGGATGGTTTCCAGGCCGCGGTAGAGCTGGGAACTGGACCAGGCGTTCTTGACCTTGCCGTTGTCCACCTCCACCTCCAGGCGCAGGTGACCTTCGATCCTGGTCAATGGATCAACAACCACGGGACCGGAATAGTTGCTTTGCGGGGTGACCGGGACGACCGGAGCACCTTGGGGCTTACAGCCAGACATAATCTCTCCTCCTTCGAATTATTGGCAATGTTGGAATGTCTTTTCGCTTGATTTCGGAGTTAAACCGGTTTGTAGAACGGGCTGAGCTGATCCCAAAACTTCGGCTCGCTGCAGCCGATGCAGGGATGACCGGCCTGTACGGGCCAGTTGGTTTCGTTGAACTTGACCTTGGGACAGTTGTTGTAGGTGTCCGGTCCCTTGCAGCCGACCTCATACAGACACCAGCCTTTTCTGGCCTCTTCGGAGTCGAAGGATGGAGCGAACTCGTAGTTGAAAAAATGATCCAGCCGCTCGCAGAGTTCATGGACCGATTCGCCGTAGAACATTTTCGGGCGATTCAGGCGATCCAGTTCCGGCATGCCCTTGGTCAGCAGATGCACCACGGTCCCGACGAAGTTGTAGGGACTAGGGGGACAGCCGGCGATGTTGATGGCCCGGGTCGGCAGTCCGAGGTGTTCCATCAGTTCGTTCACGCCCATGGCTTCCGTGGGATTGGGGTCCGCGGCCTGGACGCCGCCGAAGGTCGCGCAGGCGCCGATGGCGATGACGGCCTGGGCCTTGGGCAGGTACTTCTGGGCCATTTCCAGCATGGTGTGTCCGCCGACCATGCCGTAAACGCCGTTGTCCTTGGTCGGAATGGCACCTTCCACCACGGCGATGAATCCGTGGGGCGAGGTGACGGCCTGCTCCAGGGCGGCTTCAGCTGGATCGCCGGCCGCGGCCATCAGGGTTTCGTGATAGTCCAGGGAAATGGTGTCCAGGATCAGTTCGTCGATGTAGGGATTGACCGTGCGCACCACGGCCATGGAGCAACCCGTGCATTCAGCGAAGTGGAAATATACCACGGACGGGCGGCGCGGATCAGTGAGCGCGGCCGCGACTTGTTTGGCGAACGAGGCCTCCATGCCCATGGCCGCCGCCACCGCGGCACAGAATTTCATGAAATCGCGACGATTGACGCCACGATTCGCGAGCCGTTTTTCGGCTTCGTCTCTGGCCAAGCCAACACTGAATTTCATAACCCACCTCCGTTTAGAGTGTTCATTACCAGGGCCTGTTGCGATATCGAGCCGTACCGGGTCAAGCGGACCTGCCAAAACCCGTGAGGCTTTTTTTGAAAAGTTCAAATTTTCACGTGTTAATAACCACTCTTAAACTTTGAACTTTTCTTTGTCCTTGCGTTGAGGGTTGTGGGGAGAACCTCCGGGAAAGAGTTTGCAAGGCGATGAAAATTATTGTGTAGCACGTTTTGTATTTTTGTTGTCTTCTGTGCGCTGCTTTTAAAAAATCGTAACAAAATTGATAATTATCTCGATACCCTATGTTCTTAATGATTCTTAAACCGATTCCGGGGAATAATGTCAAATAGGTAAAAACAATCGTGTGAGGCTGTTTCAATAGACGGAAACGGCATCAAAGGTCAGGGCCTGTTCCTTTCAAGCGTGAATTCGTGAAGATTCGGGCCGCGAGGCAGTACTTGGCCGTTCGCTAAAGGATAGCCAAGCCCGGAAATTTGCTGAGGCGAAGGAGGCAGGAGGGAGTGACCGCATGGAAAGGAGCGGTCCGCGACAGAGGGTCTGACGATGGAGATGGTGAATCTGTTCAGATCAAGTGCCGGGGGAGTTCACGGCAAAGTGGCTCTCCCTGGAGTCGGCTCGTTGGAACCGGCTCCAGGGAGATGGTGGTGGAGTGGGGGCGTTTTAGTGACTTGAATATTTGATATATTCAGTTCATCCATGCCGCTCCCGAAGCTCCCGGGCAGCCAGGACGATGTTCCGGATTTTGGCCGCGGCCACCTCTTCCACGTTTACGCAGCGGTTGGCGAAGCAGCCGAAGCCGCAGTCCGTGTTCAGGAAAAGCTGCTCCGGGCGATAGTGGCGAAGAGCCAGCTCGGCCTTGGCCACGATTTCCTCGGGCGTTTCGGCCTTGGTGGTTCGTGGGTTGACCACGCCCAGGCCGAGTTCCCGAGGGCGGTCCGTTCCGGGCACGGCCCCGGACAGGGCCTCTCCGACCACAGCGATCTCCCCGGCTCGGGGCGTGGCGTACTCCAGGACGAATTGATGAACGCGCATCCGAGTCAGGGCCGGTAACAGGGGGGTATAATCTCCCGTGAGCAGGACGTCCTCCCGGGTGCTCCAGTTGCCCCGGCAAATATGCAGACCGATGCGCGGCCCATGGGGCGGGGCGGCAATGCCTTCAATAATGCGGTTAATCAGTTCCGCGGCGTACTCCAGTTCAACACCCACATCCCGGCGGGTGGCCAGAGTCGCTCACATGAAGGTTCGGCGGCCGCACTCCGCGGACATGACCACTTCGGTGAGCACCGGCTCGTCGAACTGGACGAATTCGCAACCGGCCTCGGCCAGTTCCCGCAGTTCGTCGCGCAGGATCCGCACCACGTCGTCGCCCAGCTCGCCTTGGTCGCGGTAGGCTTTTTTTGTGTAGTTGGACACCCACATCGAACGGCTGAGCAGGTACGGCCCAGGCAAGGTGATCTTCACCGGCTTGTCCGTGAGCTGCTTTACGAATCGGAAGTCGTCCACGGCCAGGGGCTCGCGCCGCTCCAGTCGCCCCACGCAGGTGGGATTGCGGATGGCCGAGGCCGGGACGTCCAACGTGCCCAGCATTTCCTCGAATCCGGACTTGTCCTCCACCTCGTCCAGCATTTCGGCCAGGCTCATCAGTTTGGTTCCGGCCACCTTTTCGGTGATGAAGGAGTAGAAATTGTCCCGGCGGTGCTCACCGTCCACCACCACATCCAGTCCGGCTTCCTCCTGGATGCGTATGGTGCGCCGGACTTCCTCGTCGGCCACGGCGTTGAACTCGGCCCGGGACATCCGCTCCAGCCGCCGGTCGCGCAATGCCTTAAGCATGGTTTTGGAGCGGGGCCAGCTGCCCACTTGCGTTGTCGTAAACATGATCACACCACAGCGAATTTGATGTTCAGCTCAACCGCCTTGGCCAGGGTGGCCGCGATGGGCGAGCGGGCCACGGTTTGGTCCCAGACCCGACGGACCTTGGCTTCGTCGTCCATGGTCGAGGCGAAGCATTTCAGCTCGATCCCGGCAAAAGAAGGATCGCCCACTTCCAGGCCCATGTGCGCCAGGATGTTGTGGAGCTTGCCGCGAACCGTGATTTCCACGTCGTCCACGTCCAGGCCTTCACGGGCGCAGTCCGTGGCAAACCCGCTGCTGAGCGCCCCGCCCAGCGCGCCCAATAAGGCTTCCACCGCGCACGGATAAGCGTCCTTGTCCTTGAAGCTGGCCGGTTGTCCTAAATCCCAGGAAAAATTGCGGCAATACACCGTGCTTTTCAGGTTGCCCGTGGACCGGACCCGCATCCGCCATTCGTATTCCGTGGCCTTTTTCTTGTCCTCTACCAGGGCCTGGTCGTCGGATGGAGCGGTTTGATCCGTCTTGGGGGCTCCGCGCCGGAGAAAATATCGGGCATATCCCGGACCTTCCAGACGGCCCAGATATTCGTGCCCGGCCATCCGGCACCAGGGCGGCAGATCGTCGTTGACCGTAGGTTCCCGGCTGCGCATCTCCAGAATTTGCCCCACCGGAGTCTGGAGCATGTTCTCCCGGATCAGGAGGATCAACCCGGACCCGCAGTCCAGATCCCCGCCGTCAAAGACCCGTTCCACCCGCAACGCCTCCAGGGCGGAAACATCAAGTGGTTCACTCATCGCGTTCTCCAAATAAATACGCCGGAGGCGGATCGGACACCGCCCCCGGCCATGAAAAAATGCGGTATGATCAGAGACCAAGGCACGAGATCAAACCGGGAAGGGTTCAGTCTCCAGCCTTCGACCTGCAATCAGCCGTCCAATCTAATACGCCACGCAGGCCGGATCAGCGGAAAGCCATTCCACCAGGGCCGCGCCGCCGGCCGGGACCGCGCCCTCAATCAGGTCGGCTTCGGACAGGCCGCGTTTTTTCAAGCAGGGGGTGCAGACGTAGATTTTGCCACCGGCATTGACGAACTTGGTGATCAGTTCCTTGAGCGGGGCAAAGGGTGCGCCTTCATCAATCTTTTCCGCCTCGCCGTTGACCGCGCAGTACACGCCGTCCGTGCTCAGAAAGATCATGGTTTCCTTCTCGCTGCCCTGGGCCGCGTTGGCCACCACGAAGCCCAGGGTGGCCTTGTCGCCGTCAGTGCGGCAGTGGCTGATGGTCACGCAGAATCGGTTCGCCATGGGGTTGCTCCTTTTTCCATTCGGGTTTGTATTCGATGAGATAGTATGGGGGCCGCATGTCCAGAAGGGTGTTCCTGGTCATCCGACACCAGGCCGGAAACTCGATGGGCGCGGCCGGGTCCTTGGAGATGAGCAGGACCTTGGTTCCTGGCGGCATGGGCAGCAGATAGGTGTAGAGATTGATGATCACCCGCCCGCAGGTTTCCTCCCCGCCGTCGAATTCTTCGTCGAAATTCCATTCCTGAGGGGGCATTTCTTCCCGGAAGGTGTTCGGTGAGTCGCTGGGAGTCGGAGAGTGTTCTTGGGTCATGGCCGCTTCGTGGCTTTGCTGGTGACGAATCTATCGATCAGTTTAGAAATGATTTCAGGGGTAAATGTCAAATTGGAAAAGCAAATGCTTTTTTGTCTGAGCCATAGAAAAAATCAGTTGCTGATCCGGGCTGTTTCGGAAATACTTAATGGACGCCCATGTGTCGGTGTCTTTTCGCTCCACATGGTTTTTCGACTCTCCCTCGACGCTCCCGGTTGCGTCCCACTGAATCGAAATGAACGGCTCATCTCCAACCCCTTCCCCGACCCTGGCCTTTACCGCGGCCGCCTCGGACCCGGCTTCCAGGCTGCATTGGGTAGGCGAGCTAGCCGCCGCGGTGGAGTTTTCACCGGATCCGAATCATCTGGACCGGCTTGCGGAGATGATCCTGCCGTTTCTGGCCCAAAGTCGTTTCGTCCGGTTCCATACCAGATATTTTGAACACGAACTGGGCCACGCCGACCCGGTCCTGGCCGATCTGGCCCTGGAGGCACATTTGCGTACCCTGCGGGCCATGGTCGGGCTGGGCGAGCCCGTGGTCACGGTGCATACCGGACTCGACCCGAGCCAACCGGTGCATGAGTCGACATTCATGGACAACTTGGCTCGCTTGGTGGCCCACGGGAAAGACCTGGGCATCGTGGTCTGCTTGGAAAATCTGCGCTGTGGCCCATCCAGTGAACCGGCAAACGTATTGCGTTGGGCCGAGCGAACCGGAGCCATGATCACCCTGGACGTCGGCCACGCCTTGGGCTCGGAGGCCGCGCGCGACGGCCGTTTCCCGGCGGAACGGTTCGTGGATCTTTTCGCGGACAGGCTGTTCGAGGTTCATATTTACGGACGTGAAGACGACCAAGGTCATCATCCCATTGAGGACATCGTCCCGTTCAGGCCGCTCATAGCCAAGCTCCTGCAGACCGAGTGCGTCTGGTGGACCATTGAATTGCAGCGCCCTGAGCACGCCCTGGCCACTCGGGCCTTGCTCCTGGATGAATTGGATCAAGTCGTCCCGCCATCTCACCTCAGTCATTGCGAAGCGGAGCCATATTCGGCTTTCCCGATTCGGTCCCGATCTGCCGCGCTTGGGCCAAGACGCCCCTGTTTTCCCTTGAATTTTTAACCGCCCCCCACACGCCCATGATGCCCGACAAATGCCTGCTGATCGTTCTGGACGGACTGGGGGACCGCTCCCATGAGGTCTTGGATTGGCGAACCCCGCTCCAGGCCGCCTGCACGCCGCACCTGGACAGCCTAGCCCGAAACGGCGCCAACGGCCTGTACCATGCCGGGAGTCTGGGCGAGGCTCTGCCCAGTGAAACCGCGCACTTCGCCATGTTTGGCTATGATCGGGAGGATTTTCCAGGGCGGGGGCCTTTGGAAGCCTTGGGGGCCGGGGTGGATCTGGCCCGGGACGAGGTCGCGGTCCTGGCCCATTTCGCGGCCCTGGAGGAACGGGACGGCTGCCTGGCTTTGGTCCGGGACGTTCCCCGGGCTAATGCGGAGGAGGTCGCCGAACTGATTCGGGCCGTGGACACGTGGGAACAGGACGGCATCCGCATCCGGTACGTCCCGGTCAAGGGCGTGTTCGGGGTGCTGGTCCTTTCCGGCGAGGTTTCTCCGGACATCACGGACACCGGGCCGATGCGCGACGGCCGGTTCCTGCCGGACGTGCTGCCCTTGGTCTCGAAACACTCCGGAAAAGGGGGAGCAGATGGGACGGGGAGCGAGGAGGTTCGCGCTCGGAAAACGGCCCGTGTGCTGCGGGCCTATTTGCTGCATGCCTGGCGCACCCTGCGGGAGCATCCCCTCAATGATCGCCGCCGACGGGCCGGGTCTCCGCCCATCACCGGGTTGGTCACCCAGCGTGCGGGAAGATTGCGCCCGGTGCTCCCGTTTTCCCGACGCTGCGGCCTGCGCGGACTGAGTATCGCCTCGGGCGCGGTGTTTCGGGGTTTGGCCCGGTATCTGGGGTTGGACTGGCAAGCGCCGCGGAACACCGGCAACCTGCGGGCGGACTTTGCCCATGACCTGGCCGACGTGCCGGAGCACTTTACCCGGCACGACTTCATCCACCTGCACACCAAAGCCCCGGACGAGGCGGGCCACGCCAAGGATCCCTTGCTCAAGAAAGCGGTGATCGAGACCTTGGATCAGGCCCTTGGGACCGTTGAAAATTCCTTACTGAAAGATCCGGACCTGCTGGTGGTGGTCACCGCGGATCACTCCACGCCCAGCTCCGGCAACATGATCCACTCCGGCGAACCCGTGCCGTTGGTCCTGCACGGGGCCGGAGTCCGACGGGATGTGGTGGATCGCTTCGATGAGATCCACGCCGCGTCGGGGTGCCTGGGCGGCGTGCGCGGCGCGGAGCTGTTCCGGTTGATCCTGAACCATCTGGACATGGCCCGCCTGGAAGGGATCCGGGACTCCCCGGAGGACTGCCTGTATTGGCCCGGAGACTACCAGCCCCTGCGTGTCTCTTAACCCAATATCCACATGGAAGCCCACATGTACGACATCGGCGTGATTCACGGTCGGTTTCAGGTTCCGCACAACGACCACTTGAGATATCTGCTGGCCGGCAAGGCGCTGTGCCGCCACCTTGTCGTGGGCGTCACCAACCCGGATCCCAGCCTGACCTCCGAGGTGGCCGTGGACCGCAACCGTTCCAGCGCCCAGGCCAACCCCCTGACCTTTTACGAACGCTTGGTGATTCTCCGGGACATCCTTCTGGAAGCCGGAGTCAGCCAACCAGAAACCACCATCGTTCCCCTGCCCATCACTCACCCCGACCTTTATCGCCACTATGTCCCTTTGGACGCGGTTTTTCTGCTTTCCATCTGCGATGACTGGGGCCTCCACAAACTGAGCCAGTTTCAGGCTCTGAGCCTGCGAACCCATGTTCTTTGGGACGTTCCCCCGGACCAAAAAGGCATCAGCGGCACGGAGGTTCGTCAAGCCATGATCGACGACCGGCCCTGGGAACACCTGACCCCGGCGGCCACGGTTCGGCATTGTCGGGCCTGGAACATCGCGGAGAGGCTGCGGGGGCTTGAATAACTGGGTGGTTCAGAACCTGTCGACGTTTGAAGCATTGAACCGCCCATTTCGCTCAGAGCACAAGGGGCACCAAAAGGGATTTTACCTTCCGAGGGAAAGATAAAAACTTGGCACCACTGATTCCCTTTTACACGTGTCCTCCTTCCTCCATATCTGATGGCGGCATTAGGCCTTCCCGATAAAAAAAACGCCCGAGGCTCGAGACCTCGGGCGTTTTTTTGGCTAATTCTGGACCGGCGTTTTATCCAGGCGCATGTTCCAGCTGTTGCCGACCCAGTAGTCGGCGAATGGAGGCTTTTTATCTTCGTTACCCGGCACCCCTTGGCCGGTCAGAATGCTTAACTCGTAAACACGGGCAATGTTTCCGGTTTTCATTTCCGTGTTGGTGATGGCTACATGGATGGGCAGTCGCCATTGAAGAACCCGCCCGAAAACATCGCTTGTCGCCACGGCCCAGGGGCCTCGGAGGGCAACAGCCAGCACTTCGACGCCTTTGCCGGATGGGTTCCAATTGGGGTGCGCCCGAAAATATTCACGGGCGGCCCGGGTCAATACGTCCGGCGATCCCGGCCCGGGAAAGTCCTTGATGTCCCCGGCCCAGGTGCGGGCATCCACATCTGTTTCAATGCGGGCGGTGATGTCGGCATACAGTATATCCATCTCTCCCAACAGCCGATTGATCTCGGCGTTGGCCGGATCAAAAGCTTTTCCGAGCAAAAGTTGCTCCCGTGCCTCCCCCAGTCTCCGCAGGCGGATTTCTTCGGAGTACCCCTCAATGCCGCTCATGGTCTGTCCTGCCCTTGCCGCCATGTCCTGACCGGTTGCCTGTCTGGACTTACGTATGTTCGCCAACCCCGAGTAGAGATCCCGGAAGGCTCCACCAAAAAAATGATCGTTTTTCAGGCCCAGGGCAAAGAGTGAATTGTCAATATCCATGGGGTTGTCGCCGTATTTTTCGACAATAACTGCCAACACGGGCTGGATGGCCGGCACCACCTCGCTCTCCAAGGCTTCCAACTGAGCCAAAGCGTCGCGACCTTGCTTGAACTGGGCTTCCAGCAGACTCTCGTTGATCATGGATGAACCGTACACGCCTTCAAAACGGTCTTTATACTTGGCATGCAGGGCCAGCAATTTCTCCTCGATGGCCAGAGCCTCGGCCACTGCCGGATGCACATCCGCAACGGGTTCAGTTTCCGTACCCCGACGTTCACGCCATGAAATAATTTCTGCTAATAGTGCTTTATTTTCGTGGACCTGCGGGGCATCGGCCAGGGAAGGGTCAAGGCCGGCAATCAGTTCGTCAAGCTGGCTCCGGAACATGGCCAGGCTCTCGTCCGCGCTTTGAAGACGACCCTCGCGCATGCTGGACGCCAAATCCCACCATTTGTCATAGCTCAGACTGGTTTTGGTTTTACTCATTTCCCGGTTCAGCTCCAGGAACTGACGGGACACGGACGCAGGCATTTTAACGGCGGCACCTCCTCCTGACGATGCCGTCGGCTGGGCAGACGCAGTCTGCTTCTGCCCGGTGCGACGCTGAACATCGGCCAGAAGCTTGGCATGCTTATTCAAGGCTGTTTTCAGCTGCGGACTCTCGCCTCCAATCTTTGCGGCCTCAAGCATATCCCCGGCCTTGGCCAGGTCCGCCAGGGCCAGGTCAGCCTTCCCTCCGTGCAGATTACGTTCAGCCGTACGAAGCAGATCATTGGCCTCTTTGATCTGCTCAACCTGTGACTGAGCCCAGGCTTGGTCGCCAAGGGTTGCAGTACCAAAAGCCAAAAAGGATAGCACTACCGTCAACAATAATACGAGTCGTTTGCGCCTGTGCACCATGTCACATCCTCCTGAATGAATACATGCGAGGCTAAACGAAAGCCTCAGGAAAACGCCTTTGAGAGACTTTTTTAACTCAGCAAGGAAGTTGAAAAACTGCACTTCCTCTGTTGCACGCTAACAGGAGAATCAACCTTGCAAATATTTTGGCCGTGGGTCTGACATTTATCGAGATAAATTGATTTCTCGAAACCTATAAACGACGTTCCTTACGGAAGCAATCCTCTGAAGCATTGAACCGCCTGCTTCGCTGGGTATGCAAGGGTCGCCAGGAAATGATTTAGATCTTCCGCTGGAAAGATGGGGAAGCCGGTTTACATCCGGAAACGGCCTTTTTCCCTATAGCCTGTATCCCTCATCATCCCCGCAGCAGCACGATGGCGACAATGGCCAGAGCCAGCCCCAGCAGGCGGCCGAGGGTTAATTTTTCTCGGAAAATTAGCACGGACAGCACCACGGCCACCAGAAAGTGCATGCCGTTGATCGAGGCCACGATGGCCAGCGGACCCAGGGCCAGAGCTTTCAGGAAGAGGTAGAACCCGGCCAGGTTGAGCAGGCCCATGGCCAGGCCGATGCCCGCGGCCAGTTTGCGTGAGCTCCGGGGTACGGTGTGGGCTTGGTCTGGGGCGAACATCCTTGGGGCCAGGGCCAGTGTGAAGAGGGTGGAGAAGACGTAGGACAGGGCGATGAAGGCCAACAGATCCGTATGCAGGGCTGCGTATCTGGAGCTGATGGCCGAGAGAGCCCCGGCCAGCATGGCCACGAAAACCAGGATCAGGCCCTTGGCCCTGGTTCGGGCGTCGTTGTCCGGGGCGTTGTCCCGGGCCAGTACCCAGATGGTGGCGAAGGAGAGAGCAACGCCCAGAATCTGCTGGGTCTCAAGCCGCTCCTGGAGGAAAAACACGGCAAAGAGGACCACCAGCACGATGTTCATCCGGATCAACGGATAGGCCACGGTGGCGGGCATGTGTTTCAGGGCCTGGATGTGGGCCAGGGTGGCGCTGACGAAGGTCAGGCTGTTGGCCAGGGAGATCAGGGCCAGGAAGGCTAGGCTGGGCACGACCGGCGGAAAGAGCAGCAGCAGGCCGGTGCTGAGCACGGCCACGGTGATCATGAAGCAAAAGGTGGTCAGGAAGGTGCCGCAATTCTTGGCTGCGGCGACCTTGTACAGAAAGCGCTGTCCGCCCAGGAGCAGCAGGGCCAGCAAGGAGTAGAGATACCAGGTTTGCATAGGGCTGGTCAGCGTTGACTAAGAGGTGCGAAGCCAAGTGTGTTGGTCGTAATCGTAATCGAAATCGAAATCGGGATCGAAATCGATACCGCCACTATTCCCTGGTGCGCTTGGCTTTCACGATTTCGATTTCGATCCTATGTCCGATGCAGGGGCGTGATCCCGTGTGTCGTTTGGAAGATGGCCGGGGATGTCCTGCAGGAAGCGTTCGAGGATGGCGTTGCTGACCAGCATCCCAGATCTGGTCAGGCGCAGCAGGCCGGAATGGACCCGGATCAATTCGTTTTGCCGGAGAACCTGGATCAGGCGGCGGTGTCTGCGCAGGAAATCCTGGCCGGTGCGTTGTCGGTATTCGGTCAGACTGAGTCCCTTGGTGGTGCGCAGGGAGAGCATGACCAGTTCCTTGACCTTGTCCGCGGGCGTCAGGGCCGCGGACGTTTCACCGATCCGTTCCGTGCGGACCAGTTCGGCATAATCCTTCAGGTTCTTCGGGTTTTCCCAGCGCAGGCCGCCCAGGGTGGAGACCGCCCCGGCCCCCAGGCCAAGGTAGCTTTGGGATTGCCAGTAGCCCTGGTTGTGGCGGCAGGCGAAGCCCATCCGGCTGAAGTTGGAAATTTCGTAGTGCAGGTACCCCTTTGATTCCAGCAACTCCGCCCCCTGCAGAAACATCTTGGCCTGCTCGTTTTCGGGCGGCAACTCGATTTTTCCGTCCGCTACGGCCTGGGCCAGGGGCGTCTCTTCTTCCAAGGTCAGGCCGTAGCAGGAGAGGTGGTCGGGCTGGAGATTGACCACGGTTTCCAGCTCACGCAGCCATTCCAGGGCCCGTTGTCCGGGCAGTCCCCAGATCAGATCCAGGCTGATGTTCGCGAAACCCGCCCGGCGAGCAAGGTCAAAGGCCTTCACGCCTTGGGCGGACTGGTGCCGCCGACCCAGTACCTCCAGTTTCTTATTGTCCAGGCTTTGCAATCCCAGGCTGAGCCGGTTCACGCCCAGGACGAGCAGGCCGCGCAGATAGTCCGGGTCAGCCGCGGAGTCCGGATTGGCCTCCAGGCTCCATTCCAGGCCCGGGGCCAGCTCGAAGGTTCGGGCCAGGGCCGATGCGATTCGCTCCATCTGTTTCAGGGAAAGCAGGCTGGGCGTTCCGCCGCCGAAGTAGATGGAGGAGACGGATCGCCGGATTCCGGCCCTGCCCAGCCGTCGTCCCCAGAGGGCGATTTCGGCCTTGAGATGGTCCAGGTAGGCCTCCAGGTCGGTCGCGCTTGGGGCGGGGATCGAGAAGAAGGAGCAGTACCCGCACTTGCTCCGGCAGAAGGGGATGTGGATATACAGCAACATGCACGAAGTTCACGTCGGACTGGAGCTGTCCGTCAGCCGGTTCAGCTTTTTGCGGCGGCGCTCCAGTTCGCTGTACAGGCAGCCGCAGTAGCTCTGGCGGTACAGCCCCCATTGCCGGGACAGGTCGATTCCCGCTTGCCAGCCGGGGCGGAAATCCCGGTCCTGGAAGCGGATTCCGGTCCGGCCTTCCAGTTCCCGGCCAATGGCCACGATGGCGTCCCGGTCCTGGTAGATGCTGTAGAGCAGGGTGGTGCTCACGGTGGAAAAACCGTGTTCCCTCGCGTAAGCGAAGGTCCGCTCCAGGCGCAGCCGGTAGCAGGCGGGGCAGCGGTGGTCTTCCCGGCCGTGCACGACCTGGAAAAAACGGCGCGGGTCGTATTCCGCGTCCAGGCAGATCATCGGGCAGTCCAGTCCTTGAGCGGCCTGAAGCACCGCCTCCCGGCGCTTGAAATACTCCTCCACGCCGTGGATGTTCGGATTGAAGAACAACCCCACGACCTCATCCCCCTGCTTCCGCAGCGTTTGCACCGGCACCAGGGAGCACGGTCCGCAGCAGACGTGGAGCAGGGTTGCGCCGGGCTTTAGCTCGGACATTTCTCGGTAAGCACGAGAATCGAATTCTGGAAGCGGTCCTCCAGGTCCTTGAGCATGATCCGCTTGTGGTTCAGCAGGTACAGGGCCAATTCGGCCTCGGTGCGGTATTCCAGGGGCGTGGGGCAGTTCTTGGCGCGCAGTCTGCGGTAGATGTCCTTCAGGACCTGGAGGGCGCGCCATTCAATGTTGCGTTGCAGTCCCGAGCCCTGGCAGTGCGGGCAGGGCTCGGAGCTGATGGACAGGGCCGAGGAGCCCAGGCGCTGGCGGACCATTTCCAGCAGGCCGAACTTGGAGAGCCGACCCACGTCCACCCGGGCCCGGTCGACCTTGAGCGAGGACTTGAGTTCCTTTTCCACTTCGCGGCGGTGCTTGGGGTCGCGCATCTCAATGAAATCGATCACGATCTGCCCGCCTACGTCGCGCATCCGCAATTGCTGCCCGATTTCCTGGGCCGCCTCCATGTTGGTCTTGAAGACCATTTCGTTGAAATTGCTTCCGCTGATTTTGCCGGAGTTGACGTCCACGGCCATCAGGGCCTCAGTCTGATCAAAAACCAGACGTCCGCCGCTGGGCAGCAACACCTCGCGCCCGAAGATCTGCTGCAATTGTTTTTCCAGGTTGAAGCGCTCCCAAAGGGTGCGGTCCGTGTCCGCGTGCAGTTTGACCATGTTCTGTCGTCGGGGAAAGGTCAGGGTCACGAATTCCTTGACCAGTTCCATGGTTTCCGGGTGGTCGATCCAGATTTCACCGACGTCCGAGGTCAGGTAGTCCCGCACGGCCCGGAAAGCCAGTTCCTTCTCCTGGTAGATCAGTACCGGAGCCTTCTCGGTCATGCCTTTTTTGCGCACGTCCTTCCAGAGTCGCTTCAGGTACTGAAGATCCTTGAGCAGGTTGGTCTTGGTCTGACCCAGGCTGTTGGTCCGGGCGATCAGGCCGATGCCCTCGCCCAGGTCCTGTTCCCGGAGGATTTCCTTGAGCCGGGTGCGTTCCTCGTCGTCCTCGATCTTGCGGGAAACCCCGAGTTGATCCTGTCCCGGAGTGAGCACCAGGAAGCGACCGGCCAGGGAGAGGTAGGTGGTCAGGAAGCCACCTTTGTTCACCGTGGGTTCCTTGACCACCTGGACCAGCAGCTCCTGGCCGTTTTTGAGCACCTTTTGCAGGGGCGGGTACTTGCGGCCGTTTTCCGGGTTGTGTTCCTTGAGATAGTATTCGGGGTGGACCTCGTCGATCTGCAGAAAGCCGTTGCGGGCCTCTCCGTAATTGATGAAGGCCGCTTGCAGGGCCGTGTCGATGTTGTTCACGGTACCTTTGTAAATGTTGCCCTTGGTTTTGGCCTGGTGCAGCATTTCAATGAAATAGTCGGTGATCTTGGCGTCCTCGGCCAGAATCAACTCGACCTGTTCACCGGGCAGCACGCTGATGAACATTTTTTTGCGTTTCTTTGTTGGAGCCATGTTTTTTTCCTTCAAAAAATTAAAAATTATGAGTTCTTCCGCTCATGGAGCGGAAGTGGGTCGCAAAGCGTTTCTAGGGCGCGGCCTGAAAAAAATCCTCGCCGAGTTCCCGGGCGTGCTGGATCGCGCCCTGGGCGGTCAGGTCGGCGAATACGGCGCGGGTTTGCGCCGGGTCAAGCCCCAGGGCCTCGCGGACTTGGTCGATGGTTTGCGGGCGGCGACGCAGGGAATTCAGCACCAGCTCGCGTTGGGCGTCCGTTGCCAAGTCCTGGGCCAAGTCCTGGGTTTGGCCCTGTATGGAGGCGGGCTGCTGAATCCCCTCTTTCTTGGTCGTTCCCCGCAACGCGGTACGCCAAGCGATCAAGGTTTGCTCGTCCACCGCCTTGGCCAGAGGGGACGCGCCAGGCCTGGTCATGGTGACCACATCCACCCGATCCGGCTTGAGCCTGGGAATGAAGTCCCGGAGCCGGGCCAGGTTCTCCTCGCTGTCGTTGATGCCTCGAGCCAAAAGGATTTCCAGAAATATTCTTCCGGCGTATCGCTCGCGGAACTCCAGTAGTCCGGTGGTGATATTGTCCAATGTAACGCCGGAACAAGGTTTGTTTATCTTGATGAACTCACTGGGCACAAGGGTGTCCAGTGAGGGCAGGATCACCTGCGTCGCGGCCAGTTCCCGGCGGACCGCCGGGTCGTGGAGCAGGGTGGAGTTGGTCAGCACGGCCACCGGAATATCCGGAAAGATGGTCCGGCTGCCGATGATGATTTCCTCCAGTTCCAGGTTCAGGCAGGGCTCACCCAGACCGCCCAGGGTGATGAACTCCGGTCTGGGCAACCCCTGACTTTTCCAGGAGCGGAGTTCCTCCAGAATGGTCCGGGCGGGCATGTAGGCGCGGCGTTCCAGGGTGTGGATGCGGGTCGGGCCGACTTCGCAGTAGATGCAGTCCAGGGAGCAGATGCGCTTGCCCAGGAGGTCCACTCCCAGGGACAGGCCGAGGCGTCCGGATCGGACCGGGCCGTAAAGAGTTTTGAATTGCATGGGGTGTTTGATGGTTATGTATGGATTCGGATATTGATGTGGTGGGCCAGCAATCATCGAAATCGAAATCGCTATCGAAATCGGAAAGTTACGAAAAATCGATTTCGATCACGATTTCGATTTCGATACCGATTCAGAGCGTCCGTAGTGCGAGAACAAATCTGCCCTGCTTGAGGGGGCTTTCAGCCTTGACACGCCGGGTTTCAGCACATACCAGCACACTTCTTTTATCTTCAGGAGGCAATATGCTTAATCCAGGTGATCTGGTAATGCTGGTCTGTCCGCAAGGCAAGCGTTACGTTCGAAAAGTTCGCGAAGGCGAAACCATGCAGACCCATTTCGGGGTGCTGGAACACGCGGCCCTGCTTCAGTCCGGGTACGGCGAAGAGGTGCGCACCCATCTCGGTCATCCATTCCGGGTGCTCAAGCCGAGCCTCTACGACATGGTCAAGATGCTCAAGAGGCGGACCCAGATCATCTATCCAAAGGAAATCGGCTATATCCTGCTCAAGTTGGGCATCGCTCCGGGGTGTCGGGTGATCGAGGCCGGCAGCGGTTCGGGCGCGTTGACCACGGCCCTGGCCTGGTATGTCGGGGATCACGGCCGGGTCTACACGTACGAGCAGCGCGAGGAGTTCTACCGCTTGTGCGGCGAAAATCTGAGTTGGTCCGGCTTGGGAGAGCGGGTGGAGCAATTCAATCAAAATATCGCCGAAGGCTTCCTGCAGACCAACGTGGACGCCCTGTTCCTGGACGTACGCACCCCGTGGGACTTCCTGGATCAGGTCGTGGCCGCGATCATGCCCGGCGCGCCGGTGGGCTTCCTGCTGCCCACCACCAATCAGGTCAGCTCCCTGCTGGTCGGCTTGGAAAAGGCCCCTTTCGAAGACGTGGAAGTCCTGGAAATCTTGTTGCGCCGCTACAAGCCCGTAGCCGAACGGCTACGTCCGGACGACCGGATGGTCGCCCATACCGGGTTTCTGGTCTTCGCCCGGCACGAGGGCCGCAAAACTGCGCGATGTTCGGAATCGGCGGTGAATACGGCAAAGGTCCCGGCGGACTTGGATATCGACGCGTCAAATCCCGTGGATGCAGCTTGATCGTTGATCAAACCTCATAAAGACGACCGGACGCTCGTTTCCGGTCGTCTTTCCGCTTCTTCATGCTGAGCATTTCTGGCTGACCACTTCCGTCAGCTTCCGCTAGGTTGCGATTTTCTGGACAACCAGCTAGATTTATCTATTCTTTCGCGGTGTACGCCTCAGCTGGTCGTCCGTGATCAAGGCGACGGGCGCCGCTCGTATCCTCCTGAAACAGCAGCCTTCCGTGAGCGTTTCCTTTCATGACCTGTCGCATTCTCGTCCTCAACGGTCCCAATCTCGGCCATCTTGGCCAGCGTCAGCCGGACATCTACGGCTCCCAGGGCATGCGCGACCTGCCGGACCTGCTGGAAACCTTGATGGGTCGGGCCGTGGACGAGGTGGAGCTGTTTTTTTTTCAGGCCAACGGCGAAGGCCGGATCATCGACCGTCTGGAGCAGGCCCGCAACGAGGATGTTTACGGCGTGGCTCTGAACGCCGGGGCCTACACGCACACCAGCTTAGCCCTGGCCGACTGTCTGGCCTGGATCGACCTGCCTTGCGTGGAAGTGCATCTGAGCAACATCCTGGCCAGGGCCGAGTCCATCCGGCACGCTAGTCTGATCGCCCCACACTGCGTCGGCGTGATTTCCGGCTTCGGCCTGCTCAGCTACGCCCTGGCCGTGCAGACGCTCTGGCTGCGATGGTCCACGTCCATCGCCGAACCGTCATAACCTTCAACCTCATTCATGGGACCCAAGCCATGCCTTCGACGACCGACTTCAAGCGCGGACTGAAAATTGAAATCGACGACACGCCCTACGAGATTGTGGAATTCCAGCACGTCAAGCCCGGCAAGGGCGGAGCTTTCGTGCGCACCAAGCTGCGCAACATTCTTACTGGCCGGATACTGGACCAGACCTACCGCTCCGGGGAAAAATTCGCCAAGCCGGACCTGGAATCCCGGGAAATGCAGTTTTTGTATCATGACGGCACGGGCTATGTGTTCATGGACATGACCACCTACGAGCAGCTCAGCGTGACCGAGGATCAGGCCGGGGAGAAGGGCCGCTATCTGGTGGACGGTCAGCAGGTGAAGGTGCTGCTGTATCGCGGCCAGGCCATCGACATGGACATGCCTGCCTCCGTGGTGCTGGAAGTGACCGAGACCGATCCCGGCCTCAAAGGCGACACGGTCAGCGGCTCCACCAAGCCGGCCGTTGTTCAAACCGGTTTGACGGTCAACGTTCCGCTGTTCATCAACCAGGGCGACAAGATCAAGGTTGACACCCGCTCCGGAACCTATATCAGCCGCGAGTAGCGACTATCGTTTCCGCGCATACAAGGTCGAGAGCGTCTTGAAATTTGCCCCGTGGCCTGGTTCCCGTCTTTGCGGGAACCCAGGCCACGGGAGTTCCAAGTTAAAGAAAAGTTTCCAATTCTCATCTTTTTTGATTCCATCAAGCCTTCATGAGTCCTTCCGCCGTGACCGCCGACGCCCCCCAAGAAAATGAAACACGACTGCTGCGGGAAATCTGCGCGCTGACCCTGCTTTTCGTCGCCGCTTTTCTCATCCTCAGCCTGTCCAGCTACCATCCCCAGGATCCGTCCTTTAACCAACAGGCCACCAGCATCCAGTCCATCAATAATCAGGCCGGAATCGTCGGGGCCTATGTGGCCGGACTGTTCGTGGACCTGTTTGGGCTGTTGGCGTTCGTGTTTCCGGTGGTCTTGGTCTGGTTGGGGGTGGCCTGCGTCTGGAGCGTGTTCCGGGTGCCTTGGTGGCGTTGGGTCGGCATGCTGCTGCTTTGTTGCGCCTTGCTGGCCGCGGCCAGTCATCCCTGGGGCGCGGAGCGGTTTGTCATGGCCGGGATTCAGGGAGGCGGCTACTTCGGAGACCAACTCCACGCTTTGAGCATGGTTTTGTTTCATGAGCGCGGGGCTTTGCTGTTGTGGCTTTTCCTGGTCTTTCTGTCCTCGCAATTGCTGTTCGGCGTCTACTGGACCACCTGGGGAAGCGCCTTGGCCGAATGGATCAAACGACCTCCCCGCCCTCGCCCGGTCAAAGACAAGCCCGGTAAGCGCAGAAATAATGACATGCCCCCGTCCCTGTTGGAGGAGTTTCAGGTTCCCGGAGGAAAAAGCCGGGCCGTCAAGCCTAAGCCCAAGGACGGAAAAAGGGAACGGGACCCGCTGGCCGCGGTCACGGAGAAGCTGGATTTTGCTTTGGGGGAGAAAGGCGGACCGTTTTTTCCGAGCCTGAATCTTTTGGCCGTTCCGGACCGCAAGCAGCCGCGTACCTCTCCGCAGCGCCTGCAAGAAATGGCCAAGTCCCTGTCGGCCTGTCTGGCGGACTTCGGGGTTCAGGGTGAGGTCCAGAACATCCAGCCCGGCCCGGTGATCACCATGTTCGAATACAAGCCCGCGCCGGGGGTGAAGATCAGTCGGATCGCCGGTCTGAGCGACGATCTGTCCCTGGGGCTCAAGGCCGCATCGGTGCGCGTGGTGGCCCCGTTGCAGGGCAAGGACGCCGTGGGCGTGGAGATCCCCAACGAGCACCGCCAGTCGGTCTGGTTGCGGGATATTCTGGAGTCCGATGCCTTCCAGAAATCCAAATCCAAACTGACCATCGCCATCGGCAAGGACATTGAAGGCCTGCCCATGGTCGCGGATCTGGCCCGGATGCCGCACCTGCTGGTGGCCGGGGCCACCGGGGCCGGAAAAAGCGTGGGTTTGAACGCGATGATCGTGAGCATCCTGTTCAAGGCCCGGCCGGACGAGGTCAAGTTTTTGTTGGTGGACCCCAAGCGGATCGAGCTGGCCGTGTACGCGGACCTGCCCCACCTGGTGCATCCCGTGGTCACGGACATGTCCCTGGCCAAAAGCGCCCTGGATTGGGCCATGGCCGAGATGGACGCCCGTTACGAAGCCATGGCCGCTTTGGGCGTCCGGCACATCTCGTCGTACCAGCAAAAGGTCGCCGGGCTGCCCCCGGAAGAGGCCGAGCAGCATCGGGCCATGCCCTATCTGGTGATCATTATCGACGAATTGGCGGACCTGATGCTCACCGCGGGCAAGGAAGTGGAGGTGTGCATCGTTCGCTTGGCCCAGTTGGCCCGGGCCGCGGGCATTCATATGATTCTGGCCACGCAACGGCCTTCGGTGGACGTGGTCACCGGGCTGATCAAGGCCAACTTTCCCTGCCGGATCAGCTTTCAGGTCACCTCCAAGCACGACTCCCGGACCATTCTGGATTCCGTGGGCGCGGAGCACCTCCTGGGCCAGGGCGACATGCTCTTTAAGCCCAGCGCTGGAAAGTTGCAGCGGATGCATGGGGCCTTTGTCGGCGACGACGAAATCGCCGCGGTGGTCAAGGCCTGGCACGAACAGCAGCCGCCCAGCTTTGAGCTGGATTTCACCGAGTGGGCCAAGGAGGAGGCCGGAGGCAACAACGGTCTCGGCCCCGAAGGCTCGGACGTGGTGGATGATCCCATCTACAGCCAGGCCGTGGAATTCGTCCTGGAACAGGGCCGGGCCTCCATCTCCCTGCTCCAGCGCCGCTTCCGGATTGGTTTCAACCGCTCGGCCCGGTTCATCGAACAAATGGAAAAGGACGGCCTGCTTGGTGCCCAGGAAGGCAGCAAGCCGCGGGCCGTGATCAAGTCGAAAAAGGGTTGATCGTTCCTTCTTGATATTTTTAAACGAGCACTTGAGGAGCAAGTAATGGACTTACACGGAACGACCATTCTCGCCGTGAGGGGCGCGGACGGGGTGGCCATGGCCGGTGACGGGCAGGTGACCATGGGCCAGAGCGTGGCCCTGAAGCACAAGGCCCGCAAGGTTCGGAAGATTTACAAGGATCGGGTGATGGTCGGCTTTGCCGGGGCCACGGCGGACGCCATGACGTTGTTCGAGCGCTTCGAGGCCAAGCTGGAGGAATACGGCGGCAACTTGGTCCGGGCCAGCGTGGAAATGGCCAAGGAATGGCGGTTGGACAAGTATTTGCGGCGGCTGGAGGCCATGTTGCTGGTGGCCGACGATACGTCCATCCTGCTGCTCAGCGGCACCGGGGACGTAATCGAGCCCGACGACGGGGCCGCGGCCATCGGCTCTGGCGGAAGCTACGCCTTGGCCGCGGCCAGAGCCCTGGCCCGGAATACTTCCCTGGACTGCGAGGACATCGTGCGCAAGTCCATGGCCATTGCCGCGGAGCTGTGCGTGTTCACCAACGACCAATTGAGCCTGGAAATCTTGCGCAACGACGAGGCCAAAAAGGAGACGACCACCTGATGAGCTATTTGACCCCCCGTGAAATTGTATCGGAGCTGGACCGCTACATCATCGGCCAGAAGGACGCCAAGCGCATGGTGGCCATTGCCCTGCGCAACCGTTGGCGCAGGCAGCAGTTGGCCCCGGAACTGCGGGACGAGATCGCGCCCAAAAACATCATTATGATCGGCCCCACCGGCGTGGGCAAGACGGAGATCGCCCGGCGGCTGGCCAAGCTGGCCAGTGCGCCGTTCATCAAGGTGGAGGCGACGAAATACACGGAAGTCGGGTACGTGGGCCGGGACGTGGAGTCCATGATCCGGGACCTGATGGAGATCGGCGTGACCATGCTGCGCAAGGAGGAAAACGAGCGGGTCCGGGTCAAGGCCGAGAAGCTGGCCGAAGAACGATTGCTGGACCTGCTTTTGCCGGCCAAAAAGCCTCCGCAGCAGACCTCGCCCACCATTCCGCCCACCAATGCCCCGGCCCTGGAGAGCGACGGCGACGTCGGCCAGGATTCGACCCGGGAAAAGCTGCGCAAACTGTGGCGGGACGGCAAGCTGGACGAGCGGCTGGTGGAGCTGGAGGTCAAGGCTTCCTCGCCCCAGGTGGAGATCATGGCCATGCCCGGACTGGAGGACATGGAAATGCAGTTCCGGGACATGTTCAGCCGGGTTTTTCCCCAGCGCCGCAAGCAACGCCGGGTCAAGGTCAAGGATGCCTATGAACTGCTGATCCAGGAGGAGAGCGACAAGCTCATCGACATGGACAAGGTCATGGAAGCGGCCCGGGAGCGGGTCGAGCAGGGCGGAATCGTCTTTTTGGACGAGATCGACAAGGTCTGCAGCAGTCGGGAAGCGACCAAGGCCGACGTGTCTCGGGAAGGCGTGCAGCGGGACCTGCTGCCGGTGGTGGAAGGCAGTTCCGTGAACACCAAGTACGGGATGGTGCGCACGGATCACATCCTGTTCATCGCCGCCGGCGCGTTCCACATGTCCAAGCCCTCGGACCTGATTCCGGAACTGCAGGGCCGTTTTCCGCTGCGCGTGGAGCTGTCCGCTCTGACCAAGGAAGACTTCCTGCGCATTCTGACTGAACCGGAAAACGCCCTGACCAAACAGTACATGGCCCTGCTGGGGACCGAAGGCGTGACCCTGGAATTCGCCCCGGACTCCCTGGAAGAGGTGGCGGACTTCGCTCAAAAGATCAATGACGACACGGAGAACATCGGAGCACGCAGGCTGTATACGATCTTGGAAAAGATCCTTTCTGATCTCTCCTTCGAAGCCTCGGAACGCTCCGGCGACAAGGTGGTCGTGGACGGTGCCTATGTCCAGGACAAGCTTCAGGATATTCAGCAACGGCGGGATTTGTCGCGGTATATTCTGTAGCGCGAACGGTTTGTTGAACGGCTAACGGTTTTTTGAAGAGGTTTCTCCATGCAGCACGAAGTCACGAAAGCCAAAACCCTGCTTGAAGCGCTCCCGTATATCCGGGATTTTTACGGACAGACCGTGGTCATCAAGTACGGCGGGCACGCCATGAAGGACGAGCAGCTCAAGCGGGCGTTCGCTCTGAACATCGTCCTGCTGCGCTACATCGGGGTCAATCCGGTGATCGTGCATGGCGGCGGGCCGCAGATCGGCAAAATGTTGGATCAATTGGGCATCTGCTGCCAGTTTCGGGAAGGGCTGCGGGTCACGGACGAGGCCACCATGGACGTGGTGGAAATGGTCCTGGTGGGCAAGGTGAACAAGGAGATCGTCAACCTGCTCAATCAGCACGGCGGCAAGGCCGTGGGGCTCTCCGGCAAGGACGGGCGGATCATCAACGCCCAGAAAATGGAGATGGTCATCCCGCACAAGGACATGCCCCCGGAGATCATCGACCTGGGCAAGGTGGGCGAGGTAACGGACATCCGCACCGGCCTGATCCGCACCCTGGAAAAGGAAGGATTCATTCCGGTGATCGCCCCGGTGGGCGTGGACGACGACGGCGAGACCTACAACATCAACGCCGACGCCGTGGCCGGGGCCGTGGCCGCGGCACTGGAAGCCAAGCGGCTGATTCTGCTCACGGATGTTGCCGGGGTCCTGGACATCGAAGGCAACCTGATCTCGTCCATGAATCGCCACAAGGCCGTGGAGGCCCTGGAAAAGGGCGTACTGCGCGGCGGGATGATCCCCAAGGTCAAATGCTGCCTGGAAGCCGTGGAAGCCGGCGTGGAGAAGGCGCACATCATCGACGGACGCCTGGAGAACTCCATCCTTCTGGAGATGTTCACCAAGGGCGGGATCGGCACGGAAATTATTTTTTAAGTAAGCAGCGGAGACAACATGATATCACGTGAACAAGCTTGGGAACTGCTTTTCAGCAAGGGCCAGGAACAGCATATGCTGCATCATGCCTTGGAGACAGAGGCGGTGATGCGGGGGCTAGCCAGGCGGTTGGGTCGGGATGAGGAGGTCTGGGGGCTGTCTGGGCTGCTGCATGACCTGGATTTCCATGAAACCAAGGATCTGCCCGAGGAACACGGCTTGCGGGCGGCGACGTGGTTGGCCGAGGACCTGCCCGAGGAAGCCTTGACGGCCATTCGCGCCCATAACGGCGAGCGCAACGGAGTAGCGCCATCCACCACCTTCGACCATGCCCTGCGCTGCGCCGAGACGGTCACCGGCCTGGTTTCCGCCGCTGCCCTGATCCGCCCTACAAAACTTGAAGGGCTGGGAGCCAAGAGTCTGAAGAAGAAAATGAAGGACAAGGCCTTTGCCGCGGCGGTGAACCGGGAGATCATCCGGGAGTGCGAAACCATCGGCGTGGGATTGGACGACTTTCTCAACGACGCCGTGGCTTCCATCACCAGCATCGCCGATCAGGTCAACCTGAAGTGACCCTGAAATGACCTCGGTTTCCAAAGCCGTAGGCCCCTGCGCCATGCTCCTGGCCTTTCGCAGCCTGGAGGATGTTTACGTGCGCGGCAGGACCGTGCATTTCGTGGGCAACGGTCACCGGTTCTACGGCAACATCGAGTGCGAAAGCGTGTCCGACTTGCGGGTCGGTCCGCTTGTGCCATCGGGAGAATCGGCGCTGGGGAGCGACCAGGAATGGGGCTTCCAGCTTGACCTGACCCTGGACGAGGACATGGCCCGCTCCGGCCGGGAGCTGGTCTGCTTCCAGTTCGCGGACCGGGAGCAGGCGGCCATGGTTCATCAAGTCTTTATCGACGTCGCCGCGTCCCTGCATGACGAGGCTTCCTGATTTTCTCTCATCTCGCCATGGCTATCTGAGAACCGACCCGAGCATTCTGCCCGCCGTCTTCATTTGCTGTTTGACGGTGCTCCAGAACTCCTCTCCCTTCCTCGCCTCCAGGCAGCGCAAAAACCGCGCTTTCTCGCTTTCCTCTTGAAGCTCCAGAATCACCGAGGCCAAGGTGTCCTCCACGTTGTAGAGACGCCCTTGGGCCAGGCAGACCGGGATCGTCTGGTCTACGAGAACGTTCAGGTCCCGGGCCACGGCTTGCACCGCCCCGGCGATGGCCACGGCCTTGGGGGTTGAATCGGCGTTCAGATCGTAGGGAGGCTGCCATTCCTTGACCGGCCGGAGCTGATCGATGTGCGTGACCACGACCACCAGAGGGGGGAAGCGGCGGGATGGACGTTCGGCGTACCAGGCCCTGATCCGGTCCAGTTGCTCGCTTTCAGTTTGGCGGTCGGCCCGGTTTGCCGCTGTGACCCAAAGGATCAGGTCCGCGTCCAGCACGGCTTGGCGCAGGGCCTTGGAGGGCAGAAGATCGGTGTCGCATCCGGGAGCGTCCAGGATCAGGGCCGCGTCCCGCCCCTCTCGTTCCAGGCGATAGGCTTTCATGGCCTGGGTGGTTCCGGGCAATGCGTCGGTGACGATTTGCAGCCTGCCGAACAGGGCGTTGATCAGGCTGGATTTGCCCGCGTTGGCCCGGCCCAGGACCAGAATGCGGAGCGGTTCGGCGGTGGAGGAGACGTCTTGCTTTCCGGCATCGTTGAGGCCGCCCAGGTCGCTTCGGGTGGCGGAGGTAGGACGGGCCGTCGGGTCCTCGTCAACAAGCAGCAGTTTTCCGCTGTAGAGTTCAATGGCGTAGTACCCGACCTTGCGCACGTATTCGCGCAGCAGCCAGGCCTTGACGTTGTCCAGGCCGTATCCGGCGATGCTGTTTCCCAGGTTGCGCCGCACTTCATGAAACAGGGCCGAATACGGCGAAAGCACGGCCCGGCCCAAGCGATAGAGGGTTTCGTACTGCTTGGCGGTTTCCCGCCAACGGTTGATCCGGGCCAGCAGGCCCATGGTCAGCTTGTGACTGAAGGGGATGGTCCGGGTGATCTCCTGGCGCAGGTCCCGGGCAGCCCGTTCGGTGATCAGGAGGGCGTGGGGGATGGTCAGTTCCAGGAGCGGTTTGTCCGCTTCGGGATGATAATGGCGGGCCACCACCTCCAGGGCGTCCCGGCCCAGCAAGGCGATGCGCTGTACGTCCGCTGATGCCCAGTCCTTGGGCGAAGTCCGCCGGGCCAGATCCTCCACCTTGGCCCAGCAGGCCTCGTCTTGGCGGGACCAATGGGCGGCGGATCTGGTGGTGTGGGGTTCGGGTTCTTCTGGTTGCTCGGCTTGATCCGTCTTGGATCGGGAACGTTCGATCCAGGCTGCCAGCAGGTGCAGTCCGTAGCCGGAAACGGCGCAGACCCCCAACGCGGCCAGCCAGAAGGGGCGATGGTCGGACAGCCAGATCCAGGCCAGGCCGAGGGCCGGCAGGGCCAGCAGAGGAAGGGCCGCAAGGAGGACGGCCAGCAGCCGGAGCAGTCCGAAGCCGCGTAAGAGGGCGATCTTGCTGATCATGCTGATTATGGCCCTCCCTTCGTTTTGATGGTTTTGATCAGGTCCCGGCCCCGACGCAACGCCTCGTCAAAGACCCGACGGACGTCCTCGGCCCGCACGGACCGCCCTTGGGCCGCGTGGTCCAGGTAAAGCCGGGCCGCCTTGCCCAGGGCGAAGGTCAGGGCCGCGCCGGTGGCCGCGCCATAGGCGGCCCCTCCGGTCTGACCAAGAACCGGAATCAGCTTGATCGCGCTGCGCCCGGCCATGCGCAGCCCGTATCCGGCGGCAATGCCCGGGCCCAGCAGGGCCGAGAATTCGGCCACGCGCCGTTTGTCCCAGCGCACCCCGGCCAACTCGCCAAGCTTGTGCAGCATTTTCACCTGCAAGGCGGGCAGGGCCGCCAGATCCACCAGGGGCACGGCCCCCAGGGCCGCCGAGGCCATGGCGTAGCCGACGATCTGCTGATGGGCGGCGCGTGAAAAGGGGGAGGACTGGCCAGACTCATCTTGAAGCCGTTCTTTCAGGCTGTCTGAAGCCCGCTGGATCGCGACCCAAAGTGCGTCCAGACCGTAATCCGCGGGACGGATGTCGTCCTCGGGCAGGGTCAGGTCCACCGGGACCCAGATGGCCGGCCCGCTTCCGGCCAGAGAGCCGAGATGGTCGCGCTGGAAGAGCAGGGCTCTGGCCAAGTCCGGAGGAACCCGCGTCTCCCAGCCGGGTTCATCAAAAGGATAGGGCAGAACGTGCTCAAAGCCCGGGGGATAGACTTCGTGCAGGCAGGTCTGGGCCACGATCACCGGCCAGTCCGGTCGCCGACGGCGCACGGCCCGCAAGACGTCGAACACCGCGCCTTGCAGCCCGTCCGAAGCCTTGATCACGGCAATGATCAACTGGGCCTGGGATTCGCAAAACGCCAGGTCCTCGGCGGGATCGTAGTCCACCTCGCCCAGCCCCTGGGTGTCCAGGAAGCGGACCACCGGCGCATCGGCCGGGTGGTCGTAGAGCCGGGCGGTTCGGGTGCAGCTTTGAAAGCCGTTGCCGATCTCGGCGTCCGGGCTGCCGGTCAGGGAGCGGATGATGGAGGTTTTTCCGGACTGGGTCTTGCCCAGCAGCCAGACCACCGGCGGAGGCTGGGCCGCCCTGGCCCGGCGCAGGGCCTCGTCCAGCACGGCGTTGCCCGGGTCGCTTTCGGGGTTTTTGTCAGCGGCTGCCCCTTGGATCGTCCGGCGCAGTCCGGTCAGCAGGTCGGCGGCCTTCGATAGCTTGTTCAGCCCTTTCATCAGCCGTCCACGCCGCAGCGCACGCCTACGTCCGGGCTGTACAGGTTCTCGGCCATCCAGTCGGTGCGCCTGCCCACGGCCCGGACAAAACCGATGAATTTTCCTTGGTCAGCGGCCAGGGCTTCGGCGTCCGATGGAAAATGGGACTTGCCGGAAGCCTCCACGGCCAGTTCGAAGTCATGCCAGTGCCGCCACCCGTCCGGCAGCAGGTTCACCAGCACGTCGGCGACTCCTTGATTGCGGCTCCAGTGCTCCCGCCACCAGTCCGCGGTCTTGAAGCTCCAGCACTCGTCCTCCCAGAAGACCTTGCCGTTGGATTGCGGCCGGGCCAGGTGCTCCGGGACCTCGGTGAAGGCCTGGGTCAGGCCGGGGACGACCATGCCGATCCGTCCGCCGGGCTTCAGGAAGCGGGTCAGGTAGCCCAGGTAGAGCACGTCGGTGCCGAAATACTGGTAGGCGTCCACGGATACGACCAGGTCGAAGAAGGCCTCGGGAAAGGGCAGGGCGTGGGCCTCGGCCCGCAAGGGATACACCAGGGAGCCGACCCCGGCCGCCTCGGCCCGGACGCGGTTGAATTCCGGCGAAATCCACAGATCCGCGGCCCAGACCTGCACGCCGAACTCCCGGGCCAGGAAGACGCTGGTCATGGCCCGCCCGCACCCCAAATCGAGCACGCGCAGTCCTGGCCGCGGCGTCAAGCCCTCGGCCAGCCATTCCATCAGCCAGACGGCGTTGGGCCCCATCTGGTTGTCCAGCATCCAGTCCGGGTCGTATTTCGCGGAAAGGGGGAATTCGGGCTTGATCAGCGGATTGGTCATGAGCGTTTCCTGTTTTCAGCTTTTTTGGCCGACGAAAATCGTCAGCGGATAGGCACCGGCGTTGAGCAGATACTTGTCGTAGACTCCGTCGAGGATGTGGTGAGTGTCAAATCAAACCCAGCAGTATTCCAATCAATGTACTCAGAGTGTTTTGATTTCCTGCTGGCGAGGAATGGGGCTGCTCACCGGTATGCATCCTTCCTATCCCCGATGGTAACGACGAGAACCAGGAGTTGGGTATCGTGTATCTCGTAAATCACGCGGTAGGGACCGATGCGGATGCGCCAGGCTGGGCGGCTGGAGAGCTTCTTGCAACCCGAGGGCCGAGGGTTGAGGGCGAGACTCCGTATTGCGTCGATGATGCGCTGTTGGTGAATTCGGTCGATTTTCGCGAGTTGCTTCTGAGCAATGCGCAATATTTCGATCGAGTAATTCACGAGTCATAGCCCTGTTGGATTTCGTGTACGGCTTCCTCGAAAGGCAGCCGATCGGCAGCATGCTGCTGGGCGGCATCGTACGCCCGGATGTCATCAAGCTCTTCCAGCTCACTGACAATCTGTTCCCATTCCGCCAAAGGCAGTAGAACCGCCTTGCGGTTTTGCTGTGCGTCGACAACGTATTCTGGATGTACGGTCACCATGGTCGCACCTCGAGTAGAGTATTCTTGGGAATATGCTTTGAAATCATTTTCCTCCGCCCTTTACCTCCCTGCGCCGGGCGTGGAGGATCGGCTCCGTGTAGCCGCTCGGTTGTTCGAGGCCCAGGAGGATCAGGTCTCGGGCGGCCTGGAAGGCGATGCTTTGGTCGTGGTTTGGTCCCATGGGCTGGTAGAGCGGGTCGTTGGCGTTTTGGCGGTCCACCACATCGGCCATGCGGCGCAGGACGGCCAGGACCTGGTCCCGGGTGCAGATGCCGTGGCGGAGCCAGTTGGCCATGTGCTGGCTGGAGATGCGCAGGGTGGCCCGGTCTTCCATCAGACCCACGTCCGAGATGTCCGGCACCTTGGAGCAGCCCACGCCCTGGTTCACCCAGCGGACCACGTAGCCCAGGATGGACTGGGCGTTGTTGGCCAGTTCCTCTTCGATTTCCTCGGGGCTGGGGCGCTTGTCGCCCAGCAGGGGCAGTCGGAGCAGGTCGTCCAGGGTGGCTCGTGGCTTGCCCATGAGTTCGCGCTGCCGGGCGAAGACGTCCACCTGGTGGTAGTGCATGGCATGCAGGGTGGCTGCGGTGGGGGAGGGGACCCAGGCGCAGTTGGCGCCGGACAGGGGATGGCCGATCTTGGCCTCGACCATTTCCTTCATCTTGTCCGGCTTGGCCCACATGCCCTTGCCGATCTGGGCCTTGCCGCTCAGGCCCGCGGCCAGCCCCACGTCCACGTTCCAGTCCTCGTAGGCGGTCATCCACGGCTCGGAGCGCATGTCGTTCTTGCGGACCATGGGCCCGGCCTCCATGCTGGTGTGGATTTCATCCCCGGTGCGGTCCAGGAATCCGGTGTTGATGAAGATGACCCGCTCCCGGGCGGCCCGGATGCACTCCTTGAGGTTCAGGGTGGTCCGACGTTCCTCGTCCATGATCCCGATCTTCAGGGCGTTGCGGGTCAGACCCAGGTCCAGGCCCAGGGCGTCCTCGATGGCGGCGAACAGGTCCCGGGTGAACCGGACCTCCTCGGGACCGTGCTGCTTGGGTTTGACGATGTATACGCTGCCGCGGCGGCTGTTGCGGTACGGATTGCCGCCGGAAGCTCGGAGATCGTGCAGGGAAACCAGGGCCGTGGTCAGGCCGTCCAGAATGCCTTCGTATATTTCCCGGCCCTGATCGTCCAGGACGATGTCCGTGGTCATCAGCAGGCCCACGTTGCGGACCAGCATCAGGCTGCGTCCGGGCAGGCGGAGTTCGGTTCCGTCGGGGGCCGTGAACCTCCGGTCTTCATGCATCCGGCGTTCCACGAAACGGTCGCCCTTGGAAAATTTGGCGGTCAGGTCGCCCTTGAGCAGGCCCAGCAGGTTGCGAAAGGCCCCGATCTTGTCCTCGGCGTCCACCACGGCCACGGAGTCCTCGAAATCCAGAATGGTGGTCAGGGCCGCTTCCAGAACCACGTCGCAGACTCCGGCCTTGTTTTCCCGTCCGATGTGGTGGGTGCGGTCGATGCGCAGTTCCAGGTGCAGGCCGTGGTTGCGCAGGATGACGGCCTTTGGTTCGTCGTCCTGGTTCACGGGGCCGAAAAAGCCGACGAACTGTTCCGGGCGGATCAGCCCCTGCCTGGAGCCGTCATCCAGGAGGGCGACCAGGGTCCGCCTCTCCGGCGCGGAGGGGCTTGGGGCGACCATGTAGCGGACCACGTCGGCGTGGCGGCCGGCGGCCAGCGGGACGGCCCGGTCCAGAAACGCGGCGGCCTCGGCCATGACCCTGGCTCCGCGTACCGGATTATAGGCCGCCCCTTTTTCCGTGTCCTGGTCCTCGTCGACCACGTCCGTGCCGTACAGGGCGTCGTACAGGCTGCCCCAGCGGGCGTTGACCGCGTTGACCGCGTACCGGGCGTTGGTCACCGGAACCACGAGCTGCGGCCCGGCAATAGCGGCGATTTCCGGGTCCACGTTTTCGGTGGTGATCTGGAAATCCGGGCCCTCAAAGACACTTTCGGAAGCACTCTCGGGCAAGAGATAGCCGATATTCAGAAGAAACTGCTTGTAAGCCGCGGCGTCGTGGGGTTGTCCGGCCCGGTCGCGGTGCCATTGGTCGATGGCCGCTTGCAGTTCGTCGCGCTTTCGCAGCAGCGCGGCGTTGCGCGGGCCGAACTCCCGGACGATCTCCTCCAGGGCGCTCCAGAAGCGCTCCGGCTCCACCCCGGTTCCTGGCGCGGCCTCCTGAACGATGAAGTCGTAAAACGGCTTGGCGATCCGCAACGTTCCTGCTTGAACATAATTCATGGTCGTCCTCCCTTGGAGTGATATCTTGGTTTGCGCGGCGTCCGCGGCGTTTATATCTCCGTTAGACGAACGTTCAATAATCCCTTTTCCAGAACAATCCCAGCCCGCCTCCCTTGGGGCCGATGGTGCTTTCCAGGTTGATCCGGGGGCTGAGTTCCACGTCCACGGAGGCTGTTTCCTCGCCGGTTCTCAGGTCGCTGTCCAGGCGCAGGTAGACGCGGTCGTGGATGTATTTTCCGGCGCGCAGGCTCATGTCGCCGTCCTGGCCGGAAATCAGGTCCAGGTCGTCGAGCTGGAGCAGGTCGCGGGCCGTGCCCATCAGGTTCAGGCCGGAGCCGTGGCCGGCCAGTTCCCGGGCCGCCAAAGCCAGCTGGGCGGCCTGGGTGGGGGAGATGCGGGACAGGGACCGGCCGAAGAGCATCTGGGACAGGATTTCATCCTGGGGCAGAGGCGGATCGGAGGTCAATGTCGGGGGGGGAATGTCCGGAGGGACCCCGCTGATGCGCACGGTGAAGGTTTTCTCCCCGTCCGGATCGCGCCGGGTCTGGGAGGCCGTCAGGTTGATGAACGGCAGCGGCGGCTGTCCGCCGGTGAACTGGATCACGCTTTCCGGATCCACGGCGAATCGTCTGCCCAGCAGGTCCAGACGTCCGCGCAACGGCCTGATTTCCCCGCGGATATCGGGTTCGGCCGCGGTGCCGGTGATCCGCAGGTTGCCGCCCCATTCCGAATCCAGACCCCGACCGCGCACGAACACCCGGGCCGGGAACCGCGCTTCAATGTTCAGAGCCAGAGGCGGGGCGGAGGGCGTTGGAGCGAGCTGTTCCGGGGACGCGGCTCGTGGGGAGTTGATCTCCACCACGGGCAGTTCCGCCACCTGGGGGCCGCCCACTTCCTTGAGGAAGATTTCCATCCGATCCAGGACCACCAAGCCGGAGACTTCCTGGGCCGACATGGTGCCGGAAACGTCCAGATCTACATTGGCCAGCCTGGCTTGCACCATCGGGCTGTCCAGAACGCGCATGTCGTCCAGAAGGATTGAGAAGTGAAAGGGATAACTTCGGTCCGGGTCCAGGTCAGCGCCTCCGTGGATCTGAAGACGGCCCTGTCCGCCGTCCGTGGCGGTGAGGGAAACCAGGTTGAACCGTTGGTCCGTGACCTGGGCCTGGGCCTCAATGTCCTGGAGCAGGACGCCTTGGAGCAGGTGCTGGTAGCCTCCCTGGCGGATCAGGATCGTTCCCGCGGGGCGCGGGGCGTCCAGGGTCCCGTCGAGTTGAAAATCCAGCTCCAGGATTCCGGTCAGCAGTTGGCTGTCCGTGAGCACGATTTCTCCCAGCCAGCCCAGGTCCAAATCGCCTCGTACGGAGGCGCTCAGCGGAGCGTCGTGGGGCAGGACAACACCCGCGGGGTCCAGCCCGAGGGTCATCAGCGTCCGCCCCTGGGCCTGGAGCAAGGGGGTGGTCGCGTCGGTTTCGCGCAGGACGGCCATCAGGGCGACGGTTGTCCCGTCCAGAGCCGCGTCGGCTTGGATATCCAGGGTCGGAACGTTCTCCAGGCCGCTGCCCGTTGGTTGCAGGTTCTCGCCGAGCACGGTCAGGTCGCCGCGCAGGGCGGACTTGGGACCGTGGAGCACCGCCCCGGCGGTGACCGTGCCCAGGATCTCCGGAGTGAACAACGACAACGGCAGACTCTCGATTCCCAGGCGCAGGTCGGCGTCGTCCGCTCCGATCCGGGCGTCGGCGCGGACGACGGCCTGGCCGAAATCCAGGTGCAGGGGCGAAATGGTCTGTTCGTGTTCTCCCAGGGTGATGCGTACGGGCGCGGTCAGCAGCAGGGGCTGGCCGGCCCAGTCCCCGGTAAGATCGCGCAGTTCCACGGAGTGGCTTCCGTCCTGGTCGGCGTAGGCGGCCTCGAGTTGGAGCGTGAAGGGGTGCAGGGCGTTTCCCCGGGCCTCGGCGTTCAGGACCAGGTCCGCGAGTGATCCGGTGATGGCCGCGTCCAGGGTGCTGACCTGGGTTTCGCCGCTTTGAAAATCCCTGGCCGCCACGTCCAGATGCAGATTCGGCGCGCCCTGGGCGCTCCAGGCGTCCTGAATCCGGCCGGTCAGGCTCAGTCCGGGCAGGGTGCCGAAATCCGCTTGGAACTGGTCCAGGGTCACGTTGAGCCTGCCGTTCTGGATGTTTCGGACCTGCTCGTTCGCAACGCTGTCCGACTGGAGTTCCACGTCCAGGTCCAGAGCGCCGTGCATGGTCTGCCCGGCCAGGGCGCTTAAGGGCGCGATATCCCGGATGCGACCCTGGAGCCGGGCCGTGACCAGATGACTGTCCAGGTCCACGACGCCTTGGCCGTGCAGCGCGCCTTCGGGCACGATCAGCTCCAGTTCCGAGAGGCGAAGCAGGGCGTCGTCCAGGGCGAAGGCCGTTTCCAGGAGCAAGGGGGCTTGCAGGGGCGAGGCGGACAGGGTCAGCTCGCCGTGCGGGGCCGAGGGCAGGGAGCGAATGGTCGCGAGCAGTTGAAGCGGAAAGGCGTCCATGTCGGCCACGCGCAGATCGTCGCTGCGCAGGTCGAGATCCAGGGCCAGATTTTGGCTGACGTCGCCCCGGGCCTGGGCTTGCAGCACGGCCGCTCCGGCCAGGCCCAACTCAGGGTTGGGCGCGGCCAGGGAAAGGTCTGGAAGGGACAGGGTGGCCTGGGCGGACAGCTCGCCGCTGGCCAGGATGAAATCAGCCGTCGCGTTCATGTCCAGGCCGGGCGATTGCAAGCGCAGGGTCTGGGCCTGGATGCTTCCCGGTCCGGCCGTTGCGGCGTCTTCGGGAGGCAGAAGTCGAACCTGGGCCAGCAGCCTGGGGGCCGCGCCCAGCAGATCGGGTAGTGGATCGGGCAGGCCTGCGAGTTGAGTCAGGCCCGCGTCCAGGTTCACGTCCAGATTCATGGGGTGGACCGTGCCCTGGGCCGTGATTTTCAGATCGGCCTCGCCGCCGACGTCTTCCAGGCCATGCGGGGCCAGCCAGGGTTGGATCGGGCTGGGGCGCAGTTCCAGAAGGGCGTCCAGTTGGTTGGTTTCCAGGCCGTATCCGGCAACGGCGTGGATGTCCACGCCGTTGCCGAGCAGGTTCAGGGACGTCATGTCCAGGAAATTGTCCGTCAGGCGATAGGCCGCGGCGAAGTTCGCGGTCAGTTCCGGAGGCAGGGCCGTGTCCGGAACGTGCAGCCCCTGGGCTTCCAGAGTGCCCACGACGGAGATGATCCGGTCGGTCGCCCTTGTCGTCTCCCCTGGCTCGCCTGTCTCGCTTGTCGCGCTGAACCGGATCGCGGCGTCCAGGTCCAGCCCGCCGACCCGAACCGGGTCCGCGAAAACATCAGTCAGGTGCAGGGCGAGCTGGATGTCCGGGCCGGTCAAGGGGCCGGAAACGTCGCCGCGCAGACCGATGCGCGGTCCCAAGTCCACTCCGGCCAGCTCGGCCAGGGGGGCCGCATCCAGCACGTCCAGACGCAGTCCGCCGGTCAGGGTGGACAGGCCCAGATCCAGGTCCGCATGCGCGTTCAGGTCCAGCAGGGCGTTATGCAGGGCGAATCCGGCCAGATGCACGACGTCGGGCTTGGGCATGGACGCCTGGATTTGGAAGATCGTGGGAGGCAGCAAGCCCAGGGCGGGATCGGGAAACAAGGAGGAAGCGACGGCGAACTCTCCGTGCCAGGTCAGGCTGGGGTGATCCGGCCAAGCCAAGCCTAGTTCGCTGCGCAGGGAAATCAATTCTCCGGCCTGGAACGAAAACGATCCGTCCCAGGCCAGGGGCGGCCCGTCGCCGTCCAGGAGCAGTTCCAGGGGCGTGCCCTGGGGCAGGCCGAGCAGGGGAGCCAGGGCGCCGTTCGGGTCGGTGAAGGCCAGGCGCAGATCCAGAAGGTCGGTCTCCGGGTCAAACCCGGCCCTCAGGTTGAGCAGGCTTGCTTCACCGACCCCACCGGCAGGGCCGGCCAGGGAGTCCAGGCTGAGGTTGACCCGAACTCCCTGCTCCCCGGCGTCCAGGTCGCCATACAGGCGGAGGACGATCCGTTCCCCGGCCACGGCTTCGGCCAGAATGATTTCGCGGATGTCCAGGTTGTCCAGGGCCGCCCGCGGAAAAGCCGTGGGCGGTTCAAAATCCAGGAGCGCTTCCCAGGATTCCGGCTTGGCGGGCTCTGGGTCCGGCTTGGGATCGTCACCGGCGGGAACACGCAGCAGCTCGACCCGGTCCGCGCTCAGCTCCTGAATCCGGATGCGAGCCGCAAGCAGATCCCGGCCGGACCACCGCAGAGCGATCTCGTCGATCTCCAGCCATACCCCCTCGTCATCAGCCAGGCGCAGTTCGGCAAGCCGAAGGTCGAAGGGAAACCGGCCATGCAGCCCGGATAATTCGACTCGCTGCCCGCCCACGTCGGCCAGGCTGGAGTTGAGCAGGTTTTCCAGGCGTTGGAGGCCGAAATCGGTGCGGAGCAGGATGACGATCATCAGAACAAACGTGATCAACAGTCCCACCGGGGCGAGGAACAGATAGAGCCACCACCGACGTGGGCTCTTTTTCCTGGGATGTCGCGCTGAGGAGGCGTTTGGTTCGGTCATGCGTCGTTTTCGTCCTTGGGTTGGTGCTCAATACGCCTGCCCAATACTCACATAGACCTGAAATGCGCTGTCTTTGTCCCGGCGGTTCAGCGGGAAGGCCAGGTCCAGGCGGATGGGGCCGAAGTCCAGGTGGTAGCGCAGCCCCAGGCCCGCGCCCCAGAGGAAATCGTCCTGGAATTGCAGTTCGGATTCGCTGAACACCTGTCCCCCATCCAGAAAGGCCACCAGTCCGATATTGTTCTCCAGCCGCAGCCGCAGTTCAGTACCCACTTCCACCATGCTCTTGCCGCCGACGACCTTGCCGTCCACCTCCGGCCCGATGGATTGATAGGCGTAGCCGCGGACCGAACCGCCACCTCCGGCGTAGAAGCGTTGATCCGGGGGCAGGTTCATGTTGGCTTCACCCGTGATCGACCCCAGGGCCCCTCGTCCGGCCAGGACCAGGCGGTCTTCGGCCAGGATGGGCAGATAGGCGCTCAGTGAGCCGGAGAGCTTGAAAAAGGTCGTGTTCCACTCCAGCGTGTCCAAAAACGGTTCAGCCCGGAGCTGTATCCGCCAGCCTCTGGTCGGGTTGAGCACGTGGTCGCGCATGTCCCAGGTTAGTTCGCCTGGGGTGGAGATCAGGCCGTAGGTCTCGGTTTCTCCAAGCTGGGTGACTTCCGAATACCGGAAATTCGTTCCGAGGCCCACGGACCAAAAGCGATCCAGTCGGCGGTTGATCATGGCCCCGGCCGCGATTTCCTTCTTTTCCAGGGCGTCGGTTGTTTCCTGGCCGATATTCCCCTGGATGGTCAGGGATTGCGACGGATCGGAAAATTCCGGTACCTTGAACTCGCCTTCGAGCATTTGCCTTTTTTCGGCTAGATGGAGCCTGGTGCGGAGTTGTTCGCCGCTGCCGAGGATGTTGCGGTGTTCCCACTCCAGGGCCGTGCCCAGTCCCGTATCGGTTTCATACCCCACGCCGGCCTTGACGGTCCGAGGAACGCGCTCCACCACGGAAATGGTGACGGGCAGCTCGTTGTTCCTTGATGCCTCGGGGATCGATCCCGGATGGGAGACGTCCACCATGGTGAACAGGCCTGTCTGCATCAGGGTGGCGCGCAGCCCGTGTAGTTGGGAAGAGCGGAACGTCTGGTTCTCGGACCAGGGAACCTTGTCCAGGATGTAGCGCGGAGAGACCCGTTCCTCGCCCTCCACGTTCACCGTCCCGAACTTGGCCGAAGGACCGGGGTTGAAGGTGTAGGTTACGGTAAGGGTTCGGGATTCGTGGTCCACCCGGGCTTCCCGGAGCGCGACCCAGGGAAAGGGGTGGCCGTTTTCGCGGAGGAATTCGCGGAACATGTCCGTGCCTCCGCGGATTTCGGGCGCCCTGGCCCGGCTGCCAAGGGTAAGGCCCGCGGTGGTCGGGCCGGGAGGAGGAAAGCCGAATCCGTTCTCGGAGTCCGGGCCGTGGAAATGTACGGCCTCCAGCAGGTAGGCCGGCCCGGGCTGAACATGAAAGACAATCCGGGGCGGGGAGGCTTGCGGATCGACATGGGCCTCTACATGTCCGTCGTAGTAGCCTTCGGAGCGCAGGGCGCGAAGCAGGTTGGGGATGTCGGCCCGGGCCCGGCGCTGGAACATCTGGTCCGTGGCCGGTATGCGCTCGCGCAGGGCGTGGGATTCGGACACCGAGCGCAGGACGTCCCGGAGGGCGGGGTCCAGTTCGCCTTCGAAGACCACTTGATACGCATCCGTGCCGAACAACGTCTGGTGCAAGGCGTCCGGGACAAGATCCCGCAGATTGTCGAACTGGGCCTGGGCCGGACTGATCGTGACGACCAGGCCGGCCAGGACCAGGGCGAAAACGAGAAATCGCGACAATCGACGACTATGACCGAGCGGTGCGCAGGGCCTCAAAGCCGTCTCCCTGATGCACGGTGAGTTGCGTGAAGGGGATGATCCAGCCACGTTCGTTGCAGACCCGGACGCAGGACTGCTGGATGATCCGGCCCACGGCCCAGTAGGACCCGGCCGCCTTGCCGTTCATCATCACGTAAATCAGGTAGTCCAGGGACGAGGCTCCGGCTTCCTTGAAGTCCACCAGCACGGATTCGAGGCCGTCATTGAACGAGGCTTTCAGGGCGTCCTTCACCGCGGCCTCGAAAATCTCCGGCACTTCCTCCAGGCAGATGGCCTGATGCTGATAGTCGATGCCGAAGGTCACGGCGAAGCCGAAGCCGTCGCGGGTCAGGTTGCGCGGCGAGGCTCCTAGGAAAGAACTCGTGGAAAAGGTGCGCACGGACCCGACGTGCTTGATCTGAACCACCTCCGGCGTCTGGAGCAGTACCTGACCGAAAGTGCCGTCGGAAAGCATCACGTATTCGTCCTTGCGTGTCGGGAACCAGGGTTCCTCCGGGTCGTCCGGGCGGGATATTTGGTTGGCCAGATCGCCCAGGGGCACGCGCAGCACGCCGCCCTGCAGCTCCGGATTGTACAACGTCGAGTACATGTTCAGGTTTTTGACCTCCCAGGGAATTCCGTTCAGGAAAATCCGCTCCCCTTCCCGGACCGGCCCCATGTCCAGCAGCATCCGGACCTCGGTCATGAACTTGGGCAGATAGGTTCTGGAACCGACCGCGACCAGGACGAGAATGATCATGGCCAAGCCCAGGAGCAGCCAGTCTCCGGAAACGTAGAGCACCAGAAGCAGGGCGCACAGGGCGAGGATGATGCTGAGCGCCTGATAGCCCACCGTAATCAGTTTGGCGTGGGGCTTGCGTTTCAGGACGACCTCGCTGTCCTCTTTGCGGCGGACGATCTTGGGCATGGTCTGGAGCAGGAACCAGACCCCGGCGGTGACCACGACCGCCATGATCAGGATCAGGCCGCGGCCCTGGACAAAGGACAGCATGCCCTGGTGGAGCATGTCCCAGAAGGTTCTTTGCTCCTCCCGCAGTTCCTGAAGCTGGAGCTGTTGCAGGTTGATTTCCAGCTCCAGGTCCGACTTGCGCTGCAGCCAGGATTTTTCCAGAGCCTGCAAACGAGTGAGCAACTCTTCGTCCTGAACTCCGGCGATGACGTTGGCGATGTTGGCCAGGGCTCGATTGGCCACGTTCACTCTGGCCTGATCCTGGGCTATTTCGCGGTTGATCCGTTCGATGTTGCGCGGCGTTTCCGTGAACTGCTTGAGTTGGTCGAGGAAAGGCTCAATGACCTCGAAAAGTTGTTGTTGCCAGTCAAAGGGTTGCTCCGGTTGGTCGCGGAAGATGGAACTGTCCACGCCACCGGTGGCCACGGACTCGAAGGTGGTCCTGGAGGCCTGGATCAAACGCTCCAGCTCTTCGATTTCCGCTTCCATCTCGGCGCGTTCCGAGGCGGTCTGGGCTTCGGTCATGTGGCGGCGCAGATCGTCCAGATGTCTGCGGCGATCCTGGATGGACTGGGCGATATTGGCCAGTTGGGATCGAACGGCGTCCAGCCGTTCTTCCAGGTTCTGAGTCGAGCCCGGGGGGGGCGTCGCTGGAAGGCCGGGCGTTGGAGCGGGCTCTTGCTGGGCGAACGAGACGCCTGGTGCAGCGCAGACAAAGGTCAAGGCGAATAGCAGGGCCAGAGCCGAGGCCAAGAGTGGTCGGAAAAGTAAAAAATGTGCGGTGAAGGCGCGCATGCATCTCTCCAGGACATTTTCGCCGGAGCGGCGTGAAGCCGTTCCGGTGTCAGTTATGTTGCGAAGTTTATTTGCGTTTGTTGATGTTCGGCGTGCCGACCACACGGCGTCCGCGCGGAGAAAAAGGCTTGAACATGGTCATGGAAGGGAGTAGGTAAACCAAGTCGATCAGGGCAGTTGACGCGGCATTCAATATCCTTATTTCCTATCCCATCAAAACTTTCCTTGCAACCACCTCCATCCTCCCATCCTTCCATCCCTTCCCCCGAGGCGGGGGCTTAGCATATGCAAAAGACGATGCGTTTCTTATTTTCATTCTACCGGTTGATTCTGCCGGCTCTGCTGATCCTGGCCGGCCTGTCGCCACTCTTCGGTTGTTCCTCCTCTTCCGGGCAGGAACCTCGAGAAGCATCGCAAGAGACCTCCAGGGAATCAGTCGTCACGCGCCGGGTGAACGTGACGGTTCAGGAGATTATGCCGCAAGAAATGCGGGACGTGGTCGTGCTGCCGGGCTCGGCGGACCCCTGGCTGAGCGTGAATCTGGCCGCGGAAACCGCGGGCAGGGTGGAGAATCTGTCCGTGCGCGAAGGGGATCGCGTTCAAACCGGACAGGTTTTGGCCCAGATCGAAGTGACGGCCTTGGGGGCCGACATGGCCCGTGCCCGGTCGGCTTTTGACCTTTCCGACGAACAGTTGCGACGTCGGGAACGGCTTTTTCAGGACGAGATCATCTCCGAGGAGGAGTTGGATCAGGTTCGCAGCCAGAGGGTCCAGGCCAGGGAGGCCCTGCGCCAGGCTGAGATTGAATATGACCGGGGCATTGTCCGCGCGCCCGGTCCCTGCAGAGTGAACAACATGCTGATTGAGGCCGGGGAGTTCGTGGATCGCGGCCAGACAATCATCGAGTTGGTGAACATCGACAAGATCAAGGTCCAGGTCCAGGTTCCGGAAATGGACGTCCGCTTTCTGGAGGTGGGCCAGCCCGTGCTGGTGATGGTGGACGCTTTTCAGGGCCAGGAGTTTCAAGGCGTCATCGACTTCATCGCCTTCCGGGGCGACCCGGCCACCAAGACCTTCCGTACCCAGGTGGTCATGGACAACCCCGAGGGCAAAATCCGGCCCGGGATGATCGCCCGGGTGCTCTTTCAGCGCCGGACCATCCCGGACGCCCTGGCCATCCCCCTGTCCGCCCTGATCGACCGGGGCGGAGAACGCCTCGTCTACGTGGAAGAAGACGGCCTGGCTCGGGCGCGCCAAGTGGAGATCGGGGTCATCGAACGCGACCGCATTCAGATCACCCGCGGCCTGTACCCCGGCGACCGCCTGATCGTGGCCGGGCACCGCGAAGTGGATGAGGGGACGGCGGTGGTGGTGCGATGATCGTCAACAAATGGGCCTTGCGCCGCCAGGCCACGGTCCTGACTTTGCTGGTGTTCCTGGTGATCATCGGCGTGTATTCCTATCTGACTCTTCCACGGGAAGCCTTCCCGGATATCACCATCCCGTACGTGTTCGTGACCACGACCTATGAAGGCGTGGCCCCGGAGGACATGGAGACGCTGATCACCATGCCCATTGAGCGCAAGCTCAAGGGGCTGGCCGGGGTGGAGGAGATTCGGGCCAGTTCGGCCGAGGGGTTGTCCACGGTGGCGGTGAAGTTCATCCCTTCGGTGGACATCGACGACGCCTTGCAGAAGGTCCGGGTCAAGGTGGACCAGGCCAAGGCGGACCTGCCCTCGGATCTGGAGGACGACCCGGTGGTGGAGGAGGTCAACTTCTCGGACATCCCGGTGATCCGGGTGGTTCTCTCCGGCCCGTACTCCCTGGCCCGGCTGAAGACCTGGGCCGAGGACCTCAAGGACGAGATCGAGACCATCCCCGGGGTGCTCAACGTTCTGGAAAGCGGCGGGCTGGAGCGGGAAATCCGGGTGGAGTTCGACCTGGACCGCATCCGGGCCTACAACGTGCCCTTTTCCAGCATGATCCAGGCCGTGACCCAGAGTAACGTGAACATGCCCGGCGGGAGCATGGACATCGGCGAAACCCGTTACCTGGTGCGGGTGCCCGAGGACTTCAAGCATCCCTCGGAGATCTTTTCCATAGTGGCTTTTGTCCGTGACGGACGCCCCGTGTATCTGCGCGACGTGGCCCGGATCGAGGACACCCATAAAGATCCCCTGACCCGCAGTCGGATCAACGGTCGGCCCAGCGTGACCCTTTCGGTGCAAAAGCGCAGCGGGGAGAACATCGTCCGGATTTGCGACGAGGTCCGGGCCATGGTGGACAGGCTCCGTCCGGATCTGCCGCCGGATCTGATCCTGGACATCACCTCGGACATGTCCGAGGATGTTCGGTTCATGGTCTCCGAGCTGGAAAACAACATTCTTTCCGGCTTGATTCTGGTGCTCGGCGTGATCGTGCTGTTCATCGGCGGGCGCTCGGCCGTGTTCGTGGCCCTGGCCATTCCCTACTCCATGTTCATCGGCTTCGCCCTGCTTTCCGGATTCGGGATCACCCTGAACATGGTGGTGCTCTTTTCCCTGATTTTGGCTCTGGGCATGCTCGTGGACAACGGCATCGTCGTGGTGGAGAACATCTACCGTCACATGCAGCAGGGTCGGCCTCGGGAGGTCGCGGCCCGGATCGGCACGGACCAGGTGGCCTGGCCGGTGATCACAGCCACCCTGACCACTCTGTCCGCGTTCATCCCGCTGCTGTTCTGGCCCGGGATCGTGGGCGAGTTCATGATGTTCCTGCCCAAGACCCTGATCATGGTCCTCTCGGCGTCCTTGTTCGTGGCCCTTGTGGTCAATCCGGTGCTTTCGGCCCGGTACCAGGTCGTCAAAACGCCCAAGCCGCGACAAAGCGAGGATGCGAAAAACCCTGACCAGGAAGAGGTCCGCGAGCCCTGGATCAAGCGGCTCTATCTTGGTCTTTTGACTTGGTCGCTACGTCATCGGCTGGTGGTTCTGGGAACCGCCGTGTTGATGCTGGTCGCGGCTATGGTCGGTTTCGGAGCCTGGGGCAAGGGGGTGGAGTTCTTTCCGGAGACCGACCCGAACCGGGCCTACGTGCATATCCGCGCTCCGGAAGGCACCAGCCTGGACGCCTCGGACCGGCTGGTGGCTCAGGTGGAAGACATCGTCATGGAATACCCGGACATCAAGTTCGTGATCGGGAACATCGGCTCCGCCGGAGGCGATCCGTTCGCCGCGGGCGGGCCGGGAACCCATCTGAGCCGGGTGGCCCTGGACTTCGTGGACTTTCACGACCGCTCTCAGTCCTCCACCAAAACCCTGGACGAAATTCGCGAACGCCTTTTGACGACCATTGTCGGGGCCGAGGTCCAGGTGGAAAAGGAAGAGGGCGGTCCGCCCACGGGGCCTCCGGTGAACATGGAGATTTCCGGGCGGGACATCCGGGTTCTTGGCGAACTGGCGGCCCAGGTTCGACGAGCCATTCGGGACGTGCCCGGGCTGGTGGACCTGAAGGACAATTTCGTCCAGGGCAAGCCGGAGATCCGGATCAATATCGACAAGGAAAAAGCGGCCCTGCTGGGTCTGGACGCCTACACCATCGCCTATACGGTCAAGGCGGCCATCGGCGGAGTGCGGGTGGGAGTCTTGCGCGACGACCGGGACGAATACGACATCACGGCTCGGTTGCCCGAAGAAGCCAGGGATTCCCTGGAATCCCTGAAGCGATTGACGGTTTCCGGGCCTTTGGGAGAGCCTATTCCCTTGACCAGCGTGGCCGAGGTGGAACTGGGCAGCGGTGTGGGGGACATCATGCGTCTGAACCAGCGCCGGGTGGTCACGGTTTCAGCTTCGGTTTCCGGGAGGCTGGCCAACGACGTCCTGGAGGACATCCAGCGGCTTCTGGCCGGTTTTGAATGGCCCCGGGGGTATTCCTACCAGTTCACCGGCGAGCAGGAGGAGCAGGCCAAGGCCCAGGACTTCCTGAGCAAGGCATTTATCGCGGTGATCTTCCTGATCTTCCTGATCCTGATCACCCAGTTCAATTCCATCATCCCCGGGCTGATCATTCTGGCCTCGGTGCTCTTCTCCCTGATCGGCGTGTTCTTCGGGTTGCTGGTCACGGGCACGGCCTTTGGGATCATCATGACCGGAATCGGGGTGATCAGTCTGGCCGGGGTGGTTGTGAACAACGCCATCGTGCTCATCGACTACTACATGCAGCTTCTGGCTCGGGGCATGGAGCGCACCGAAGCCCTGCTCCGGGCCGGACTGGTCCGTTTCCGCCCGGTGATGCTCACCGCCGTCACCACCATTCTCGGCCTGATGCCCATGGCCACCGGCATCAGCTTCGACTTCAAGAGCCTGGCATGGAGCATCGGCGGCGAATCGGCCCAGTGGTGGGGCCCCATGGCCGTGGCCGTGGTCTTCGGCCTGGCCGTGGCCACGCTGTTGACGTTGATCGTGGTTCCGGTGCTTTGTTCCCTGTCCAAAAGTCTACCTGGAACGGCCCAGGGGTTGTATGGAGGGAAGGACCAGGAAACGGCGTGACGTAGGCGGCGCACGTTACGCTCAGTGTGTCCAGTGTCTTTCGGAGCGGGTGTAGAGCGTCCAACTTTCAATATGATTGCATAACTTTTTTTGGCATGGCATGGTCGTTTTCCGATCTTCTCGATCGGGTTGGCCACTTCAAACAATGAACAGGCCCGCTATGCCCTCCTCTTTCTCTCCATCCTCCTCTCTCGGCGCGGACCATGTCGGCGCCTTTCTTTTTCGCCGACGTTCGTCCGCGGGGGCGACTTTCCAATCCCCCTTAATCCGTCTGTGAAAGCCTATTCAATCGATCAAGGAACAGCGTCATGAGTCCACAAGCGATGATTTTTTCTTGGACCGCGAAACGACGGACAATGGTGACCGCGACGATCTGGATCGTCGTGGTGTCGGCGTCCCTGGCTTGGAACTGGTTGCAAGGCGGCCATGTCGCGCTGGTCCTGGCGCATCTGTTGCTGGGCGTTCTGGGTTTGGCGGGCTTGGGGATCGGCCGACGGTTGTTGCGCGGTTCGGATACGCGGCTTCGCATGCTGTCCAGGGCCGTGGAGCAAAGCCCGGTCAGCATCGTCCTGACAGATTTGCAGGGCACGATAGAGTACGTCAATCCGGCTTTCACCAAGGTCACGGGCTATGCCTTTGACGAGGTGATCGGCCAGAATCCAAGGGTGTTGAAGTCTTCGGACAAGAAACCAGAGGACTACAAGGAAATGTGGACGACTCTCGCCTCGGGCAAGGAATGGCGTGGAGAGTTCAAGAACATCATGAAAAACGGAGATGTGTATTGGGAATCCGCCTCTATCTCCCCTATCAGCGATGAGCAGGGGCGGACCACCCATTACGTCGCGGTCAAGGAGGACATCACCCAGCGAAAACGCATCGAACAGCAGACGGAAATCCGGCTCAGGCTGGTATCCTCTTCTTCCGATCACTCATTGGCCGAATTAATGGTCAAGGCCCTGGACGAAGTTGAACGGTTTCTGAACAGCTCCATCAGCTTCCTCCATTTCGTGGAACCGGATCAGAAGACCCTGGCTTTGCAGCAATGGTCCACTGCGACCAGTGAACGTTTTTGCAAATCGCCTGGCCAAGGTCTGCACTACGACATCGATCGGGCCGGGGTTTGGGTGGACTGCGTCCGGGAACGTAAAGGGGTGATCCACAACGACTACGCCTCCCTGCCGCGGAAAAAGGGGTTGCCGGACGGCCATGCCGAGGTGGTTCGGGAAATGGTCGTTCCCGTGATGCGCCATGGTGCGGTGGTGGCCATCATGGGCGTGGGCAACAAGCCCGTGGACTACATCCGGGAGGATTTGGACGCCTTGATATTTTTGGCCGACGTGACTTGGGAAGTCATTGCCCGCAAGCAGGCCGAGGAAAAGTTGCTTCAGATCGTCGATGAGATGGAACTGAAGAACCGGGAACTGGACGCGGCCCTGATCAAGGCGGAGGCGGCCACTCGGGCTAAGAGCGAGTTCCTGGCTAATATGAGCCACGAAATCCGCACTCCGATGAACGGCGTGATCGGCATGACCGACCTCCTTTTGGATACGGAGCTGACGGAAGAGCAGCGCCGTTACACCGAAACCATCCAGATCAGCGGCGCGGCTCTTCTGAGCCTCATCAACGACATCCTGGATTATTCCAAGATCGAGGCCGGGCGGGTCAGCATGGAAATGCTGGACTTCGACTTGGAAAACCTGATGGACGACATCGCTTCCGTCATGGCTTTGCGTGCTCACGAGAAAGGCCTGGAATTCATCTCCACCACCCATCCCGACGCTCCCACCCTCCTTCTCGGCGACCCAGGACGACTACGTCAGATACTGACGAACCTGATTGGGAATGCGGTGAAATTTACGGAGATGGGGGAGGTGGTGGTGATGGTTGAAAGGGTGGAAGGAAATGCCGGAATGCCGGGATGCGGGTATGCGGGAACTGATCAAGCGGCAGGTGGAGTGCCGGAAGGTGGCGTAGGGGCGACCGGCAGCCGCCCACCGGCTGTTGCGTCTGTTGCAGCATATTCCGACGATGCCACGGACCTGACCATGGACCGTGGCCCTCGAACCGTGAAGCTGCGTTTCACGGTCCGGGACACCGGGATCGGCATTCCCGAGGACAAGATCGATCTCCTTTTCGACAAGTTCAGCCAAGTGGATGCGTCCATTACCAGGAAGTTCGGGGGGACCGGGCTGGGGTTGGCCATTTCCAGACAACTGGTGGAGATGATGGACGGTGAAGTAGGGGTGAACAGCATGCCGGGTGAAGGTTCGGAGTTCTGGTTCACGGCCCGATTTACTGTTCAGGAGGCGACGGACGGGGCTCTGCCTCAGGCCGTGGAAAGTCTGACGGGGCTGCGTGTTCTCGTGGTGGACGACAATGCTACCAACCGGGAAATCCTTATGAAGCAGTTTACGGCCTGGGGGATGCGGCCCCAGGCGGTCGAGGGCGGGGAAGAAGCCCTGCGGGCCGCGGGCGAGGCCCATGACCGGGCCGATCCGTACGATCTGGCCATTGTGGACTTTCAGATGCCGGGCATGGACGGAGGGAGTCTGGGGCGGTTGCTCAAGGCCGATCCACGCTTTCGGACCATCCCTCTGGTCATGCTCACGTCTCTGGGACGTCCCGGTGATGCCCGCCTGTTCGCGGACCTGGGCTTTGCCGCCTACCTGAACAAACCCGTGCGTCAGTCCGAGATGTACGACACCCTGGCCCTGGTCATGGCCGACACGGGAGAGCGTTCCCCCTCCAAACCGATCATCACCCGCCACCTGGCACGGGAAAATCAGCGCCGCCAGGCAGCCTGTCCGCGCTTCACCGGTCGGGTCCTCGTGGCCGAGGACAACCCCGTGAATCAACAGGTGGCCCTGGGCATGCTCAAGAAATTCGGCCTTCATGCCGATACCGTTTCCAACGGCCTCGAAGCCCTCCATGCTTTGCAATCCCTGTCCTACGACCTCGTGCTCATGGACGTGATGATGCCGGAGATGGATGGCTTGGAGGCGACGAAAAGGATTAGAATTCAGGAGTCAGGAGTCAGAAGTCAGGGGGCGAAAGGCAGAGGACAAATTTCCGCCCCCCCGGTCTCAGGTCTCATCCCTCATCCCTCTCGGCGAACGCCGATCATCGCCATGACCGCCGGGGCCATGCCGGAGGATCGGGAGCAGTGTTTCGAGGCCGGGATGGATGATTTCGTGGCCAAGCCGGTGAATCCGGATGACCTTGCTCGGGTGCTGGAAAGGTGGCTGGGAAGAGACGGGAGTCGGGAGCCGGGAGACGGAAGGCAGGATGGGGAAGGTCGGGGCGATCGGGAGGTGAAGATTGAGGCGCGGATTGGGGATGAAGAGGCTTCGCCGTTGTTCGACCGTGTCGCGCTCATGGAGCGCGTCATGGGTGATGAAGGTCTGTTCAATCGAGTCCTGAGCCTGTCCCTGGAAACCGTGCCCCGGCACATCCGGGAACTTCAGGCGGCCCTGGACGCCGCCGACGTCCAAGCCGCCCACGTGCAGGCCCATACCCTCAAGGGCATAGCCGCCAATATCGGCGCGGAAACCTTGCGAGCCCTGGCCGAGGCAATGGAACACGCGGCTAAGGCCGGGAATCTGGAGGCGGTCCGGGAGCGGATGGGCGAGTTGGAGGATCAGTTAGCGCGAATGCAAGAGGCGATTGGCTCGTCGTGACAATATCAGGACTGAAAAAACAACGGCAACGCAAGCCCCAACCCGGCAACCTCCTGGTTCCCTCTCGCAAGGTCGTTCCGGCGAGGAAGCAGGACCAAGGCGGTTCGGGCCTGGATATAGGGGCGGATGATGAGTTTGAGAAATTCTAGGTAGGGGCGCACCTATGTGTGCGTCCAATCCGGATTAACGCGGGAAATCGCATGGGCGAAATTTTCACGGACGGCCGGGAGGTCGGGTATGGTCGCGTTCTGCCGTTGTGGCTGTTTGATATTCTGAACTGATGGCATAACCTTGTGGATTGTAGGCCATACTTAGTATGGTTCTTAGAGATGGTCTCGTGGTGAGAGGGCAATGGTTGTTGCGAGGAGGCTGGTTATGATCCGTGTCTTTAACGGCGTTCTTGTGGCGATCTGCTGCTGGTTGGCGATGCCGCCGACAGTCCAGGCCGCCGCACAGCACAAGCAGGTGTTGATGGTCACCTCCTACCATCATGGAGATGCCTGGAACGACGGTATTGTCCAGGGTGTTCGGGATGTGTTGGGGGGCTTGGCGCATGTGAACCTGACCATCGAGCATCTGGATATGCGCCGCAACGCGGGCGAGAAGTATCAACAGTGGGTGAGCTGCTTTCTCGGGCATAAGTATCGGAGAAAACCCCAGGATCTGGTCATTGTCTCGGATGACGAGGCCCTGGATTTTCTCATCCGGGTCCGCGACGAGTTGTTCCCCCGCGTACCCGTGGTCTTCACCGGGATCAACAGCTTTACCCCGGAGCGCATTGCCGGTCAGTTCAATATCACCGGAGTCAATGAGGAAATCAGTATTGCCCGGAACCTGGAGTTGGGGCTGCGGCTCTTTCCCGGAACCAGTCAGGTTTTTGCCATGGTGGATGACCATTCGCCCATGGGACGGGCCAACCTGGAGCGGTACAGGGCGGAGGTGGAACGGTTCGCCCCTCGGGTGGCCATGGAAGAATTGTTTAATCTGTCTGCCCGTGAGGCCACGAAGGTGCTGCGGTCCTTGCCCAGGGACAGCCTTGTTCTACGGTTGAACAATTTCCTGGATGAGCGAGGCGGCTTTCTTTCGGTGACGGAAAGCATGCACATTATTTCACGGGAGTCTTCGGCTCCAGTGCTGTCTTTTTGGGATTTTGACATGGGGCAGGGCGCCTTGGGTGGATTTCTGGTCAGTGCGCGGGAGCAGGGCCGCGCTGCCGGGGAGTTGGCGATTCGAATTCTCTCGGGCCAGCACCCGGACTACCTTCCGGTGGTCATGGAGAGCCCCAACGTGCTTATGTTCGATTATCAGCAGATGCGACGCTTCGGCGTAAAGACCGCGGACCTGCCCGCCGAAGCCGTGTTGACCAACCTGCCCGAGACCTTCTATGCCCGACACAAGGCACTGATCTGGCCCGTGACGGCGGTGATCGCCTTTTTGGGCGTGTGCATCGCCGCGCTGGTGGGGGTGTTGGTGGTCCGTAGAAAGGGTGAGGAACGGCTGCGGGAGAGCGAGGAAAAATTTCGTCGCCTGGCAGATTCCGCCCGGATCATGATTGCCATTGTTGCCGATTCTAAAGGCGGGTCCTTTCTGTACGTGAACAACGAATGGGAACAGGTCACCGGCTACGGCAAGGAAGAGTCTGAGGCTCTGAAACCCATTGAATTAGTGCACCCCGATATGCGCCACGAGGTATTAGTGCATGCGGCGAAACGAGAGCGCGGCGGCAACGCCCCTAATAACTATGAACTGAAGATCATCACAAAAGACGGACGATCGAGAATTTTGGACTTTTCCTCCACAATCCTCTCCTTCGGAGAAAGAAAAGCCTTTTTAACCACAGGAATAGACATCACCAACCGCAAGCAAGCTGAACAGGCTCTGTTCCTGGCCAAGGAGCAGGCCGAGGTCGCCAACCAGGCCAAGTCCGCGTTCCTGGCCAATATGTCCCACGAAATCCGCACCCCGCTGAACGGGATTTTGGGCATGATGCAGCTTCTGAAAACCACGGACCTGGATCCCGATCAAAGCAAGTACGTCCAACTGACCGTCACTTCGGCCAACCGATTGACACGCCTGCTCTCGGACATCCTGGACCTCTCCCGGGTCGAGGCGGGAATGATGGAACTGCATGAAGCCGAATTCGAAGTCAGCGAGCTTGGCCAGTCGGTCACGGATTTGTTTACGGTCATGGCCAGGGACAAGGGGCTTGAGCTGCTGTGCGACATCGACCCGGTAATCCCCGCCAAGCTGATCGGTGACGAGGCCCGGTGTCGGCAGGTGTTGTTCAACCTTGTGGGCAATGCCTTGAAATTCACGGACAGCGGCTCCGTGCAGCTCCGGCTGACGCCTCTCTCTGCGGCCAAAGGGGGCGATATAAGGTTAATGTTTTCGGTCTCGGACACGGGTATCGGTATTCCGAACGAGAAGCTGGTGGATCTGTTTAAGCCTTTTGTTCAGGCGGACGGCTCCTACACCCGTTCGTATCAGGGCGCGGGGCTGGGGTTGGCCATCGTGCGCCGGTTGGTGGAGCTGATGAACGGGAATATCCATGTTGAAAGCATGGTCGACCAGGGAACCACGGTGCATGTGGTTCTGCCCTTCAAGGTGCCGAAGAGCCGGTGAGTCATCTGGAGAAAAGATCAAAATATAATGATTCAAGCCTCATCCGATGCATAGGACACCGCAAATCCATCAATCCGTAGGGGCGAAAAATCTTTCGCCCGGCGGTACAGCGCCAAATGCACTATCTTTCGACAATCCCGCGGTTCAACCGTGAACCCTCCGCAACCGCTGAATCGTTGACGCTTCGCAATCCGTGAAGACGAACATGTCCAAGACATGAGGTCCATACTCACATGAAAACATACAGCTACAAAAAAGTTTTTCAGGTCGTGGTCGTCGCCATCCTGCTGCTCTCCGGCGCGGTCGTGGGCTATGTCTGGATTAAGCGTGAGCACCAGTATCAGCTTGAGACGATGCAGCGCATCCACGAGGACCATGTCGCCCTGCGCAAGGCCGAGGTCCGGGCCATCGTCGAGCAACTGGTTGATGAAATCGCCTTTCATCAGGCCGAAGTTGAGGATCGGCTGAAGCGAAATATTCTCGAAAAGGTCCGCGTGGCCATTGACATCGCCACGGCGATCCATGCCCGGGAAAGCGGGGCGCGCGACGAGGCCGAGGTCAGGCAGCTGATCATCGACGCCTTGATGCCGTTGCGCTTTTTTAATGGCCGCGGCTACTATTGGATTCATGACACGGATCATATTCTCGTGGCCCATCCTTTTCGGGAAGGGTCCATCGGGGGGGACGACACCGATCTCGTGGACAGCCAGGGGCAATTGCTGATCCAGAGTTTCGTTTCCGCGGCTTTGTCCGATTCGCGGGGCGGGTTTGTCGACTACTACTGGAGCAAACCCGAGATCGACGAGCGCTACCACCGGGAACTGGGTCGGAAGAAAATCGCCTATCTTCAGTTGTTCGAGCCGTACAACTGGGTGATCGGCGTGGGAGAATACGTGGAGGATGTCGAAGCCCAAACCCAGGAGGCCATGATCAGGCGCATTGCCGCCGTTCGCTTCGGCGAGGCGGGATACATCTTCAATCACGACCGGCACGGGGTCTGCCTGAACCATATCAACGAGGAGGTGATCGGCCGGAACCGCTGGGAACTCCTGGATGCGTCCGGCATGAAATTGGTGCAGGAGCTGGATCGCGTCGGCCGACAGCCCGGCGGCGGGTTCCTGGAGTATGTGGCTACCATTGATCCGCGCACCGGCGCACCGGCCAAAAAGCTCAGCTTTGTCCGGTCAGTGGACGGCTGGGGCTGGGTCATGGGAGCGGGCGTGTACTTTGAGGATATCGAAGCGCGGCTGGCCGAAGTGCAGGCGAGCATGCAGCAACGTCTGATCGTCAATATCCTCATCGCCGGAATCGCTCTCGGCATTACGGCGATGCTGGTGCTGGTGGTCAGCCAACGCATGGCCGCCTGGTTCTCCCGTGAACTGAACCTGATCGTCTCCCGGGGCGAGAGCGGCGAGAATGCACCGGTGGATCTGGACGCGCTGCGCATTGCCGAGTTGCGGGAGATCGGCGCGAAATCAAACATGGTTCTGGCCCAGAATGCCAAGATTCAGGCCCAATTGCTTCAGGCCCAGAAGATGGAGTCCGTGGGCATTCTGGCCGGGGGGGTGGCCCATGACTTCAACAATCTGCTCCATGTGATGCGCGGCAATATCGAATTGCTGGCCCGAAATCCATCCATCGATCCCCAGGGAGCGGCCCGGTTGAAATCCGTCACCACGTCCCTGGACCGGGCGGCCAGGCTGGTCCAGCAACTTCTGCTGTTCAGCCGGAAGGTTGAATCCGGCAAGGAGCCGGTGGATCTGAACCAGGAAGTGCGCGAGGCGGCCCAGATGCTGGAGCGGACCATTCCCAAGATGATCGCCTTGGAATTGCGCCTCGATCCGGCGGTTCGTCCGATATCCGGCGATCCGGTGCAGGTGGAACAGGTCCTGCTCAACCTGGCCAACAATGCCGTGGACGCCATGCCCGACGGGGGCCGGTTGATCATCGAAACCAGTAATGTGGACCTGGACGCGAATTTTGTCGGCGGCCATCCCGGAGCGACCGTTGGGCGTCACGTGCTCCTGACCGTCACCGACACGGGGTGCGGCATGGACGAGGCAACGCTCAAGCAGGCTTTCGACCCCTTCTTCACCACCAAGGAAGTGGGACAGGGCACCGGCCTGGGGCTGGCCTCGGTCTACGGCGTCGTCAAGAGCCATGGCGGCCTCATCCACTGTTACAGCGAACCCGGCCAAGGCACGACGTTCCGGGTTTATCTGCCGGCAGCCGATTCCTTCGAGGCAGGACTGGATGAACCCCTCCAACCCAAGGCCTCGCTCAAGACCAACATGGACGGTGTGAACGACGCCAGAACCGTCCTGGTGGTGGACGACGAGTCGACAATCCGGGAGCTGACTCAGGAGGCCTTGGAAGACTTCGGCTATGTCGTGCTTCACGCGGCCAATGGGGAAGAAGCCCTGGCCATCTACCAGGAGCACGGCCAAACCATCGACCTGGTCCTGCTGGACCTGAACATGCCCGGCATGGGCGGCCACAAATGCCTCCAGGAACTGCTCCGCCTCGACCCGGCCGTCCGGGTGCTCATCTCCAGCGGCTATTCGGCCAACGGCCAAGCCAGGGAAAGCCTGAAATCCGGGGCAGTGGGCTTCATCGGCAAGCCGTATCAGTTGAAGGAGCTGGAGGCCGCGGTACGGGGGGCGTTGGGAAAGGAATGAGGGAGGCACCGTCCCGGACTCATCCAGATGGCAGGCGAATCTTCGAGGAGTACTGATCATGTTCCCTACATGCCCCCAAAGTCGCACCGACGCTGGCGACGTGCTCGGCTTCAACGACCAAGACTTCTTTGACCACGCCCCCATCGGCATCTTCACCTCCACGCCCGAAGGAACGTACCTTTCCGTCAATACCGCCTTGGCCGGAATGTTCGGCTACGCGACTCCCCTCGAGTTTTTGGAATCGATTCAGGATATTCCCGGTCAAGTGTACGTCGATCCGGCGGATAGGGAGGAATTCAAGCGGATTCTGGAAGAATACGGCCTGGTCTGGAACCATGAGACTCGGCGGCGACACCGGGACGGCTCCATTTTTTGGGTGTCCGTGAATGCGCGGGCTGTGCGGGACGAGGCTGGAGAGATCGCTTTTTACCAGGGGTTCACCACGGACATTACCGAGGCCAGGCTGGATCATCAGAAACTGCGGGAGAGCGAAGACAGAGGCAAGGCTTTGCTCAACGCCCTGCCGGATTTGATGTTCCTCTTCAGTCGGAGTGGAGAGTTTTTGGATCATCATGCGCCAGGCGGCGGTCTTCTGATGGCGCCGGGCATGTTTCTCGGGCGCAATGTGCGGGATGTCCTCGGCCCGGATATCGCTGAAATGACCCAGCGGCATATCGATCAAGTCGCTGAGACGGGGGCGTGCGTTTCCTACGGATATGAACTCGTCGTCAACGGCGAGACCAAGCGGTATGAAAGCCGAATGACCGGCTGTGGCGAGTGTTTTCTGGCCATTGTCCGGGATGTCACGGACCTCAGAAGATCCCAGGAAGCTTTGGAGGAGCAGACCCGTCTTCTGGAGAAGATCACGGACAACATGCTCGACATGGTGACCCTCACCGACTTGGAGGGAAATATCTTGTTTCTCAGCAAGTCCACGAGTCTTTTGGGGCATGACGTGGATTCCCGAGTAGGCAGGAACATCATGGAGTTCGTCCACCCGGAGGACAAGGCGAAGATCATGGCGGCCTTTGAGGACTTCCTGGCCGTCAAGGACGGCGCGCGAAAGGTCGAGCTGAGGTATCTGCTGGCCGACGGGAGCCATCTCTGGCTTGAGACGGTGGGAGGCTTTATTTTTGACGATCAAGGCAACCCCAAGGAACTTATCTTCAGTTCTCGGGACGTCACTGAGCGAAAGAAGGCCGAGGCGGCGCTCCTGAAAAGCAACGCCGACCTGAAAGCAGCGGAGCGACTGGCTCGCATGGGCAGCTGGAAATACGATCCGGTTCGCGATGTTTTCACGGGGTCGGAGGAAGCGTTCAGCATTATCGGCATGGACGGAGAGGGAGAGCTGCTTTTTGACGACGTCCTGGGAATCATCCATGAAGATGATCGCTCGTTTACGGTCATGACCCGGGACAAGCTATTGCGGTCTCCCCAGGCATTTGATTTTGAACTGCGAGTCGTTGTTCAAGGCCAACGGAAATGGGTCAGGGTCCTTGGGGACGTGGAGGTCGATGATGGCGGCGAGGCCGCGACGATTATCGGCATGATTCAGGACATAACCGAGAAAAGGCTGTTGGAGATCGCCAAAGAGGAACAGCGCGAGCAACTGGTTCAGGCTTCCAAAATGACCGCCTTGGGCACCCTTGTGGCCGGGGTGGCCCATGAGATCAACAATCCCAACAACCTGATCATGCTCAACGCGCCCATTCTGGAGCGGGTCTGGAAGGACGTGTCGTCGATACTGGAAGCGTATTGGCGAAAGAACCCGGAGTTCAAACTGGTGGGAATTCCCTTTGGCGAGATGCGCGAGCATGTCCAGGAACTGTATTCCGGGATCAATGAAGGAAGCAGGCGCATTGCCAAGATTGTCACGGAATTGAAGGATTATGCCCGACAGTCGCCGTTGAACATGGCGGGCCGGGTGAATATCAACGAGGTGGTCGAGTCGGCCCTGGTTTTGATCGGGAAGACCGTCTCCAGGTATACGGAAAACTTCAGCGTAACGCTCATGCCAGAGACGCCGCTGATCCGGGGGGACCACCACAAGCTGGAGCAGGTCGTGGTCAACCTGTTGCTTAATGCCTGCCAGGCCTTGACCGACAAGCACCAATCCATTGCCCTGGAGACGTTCCATGTCCCGGATCGCGCGGCCGTGGCCGTGCGGATCACGGACCAGGGCGAGGGGGTTCGGCCCGAAGACATGAATCGAATCCTCGATCCGTTTTACAGCACGCGGCATAAAACCGGAGGGACCGGCTTGGGATTGTCCATCAGCTCCGCGATCATCCAGGACCATGGGGGCGATATCCAGTTTGAATCCAGCCCGGGACAAGGCACGGTAGTCACTGTGTTTCTGAGCGTCCCGGAGTAGCACGGTTCCCGACTTTACCCATGCGCAAGGACGATCATGCCTGATTCCACGCAGCACCTTCCCGTCTACATCCTTGACGATGAACAGGCTCTAACGCGGAGCTTTTTTTTGACGCTCAAGTCATTCGGCTTCGAAGACGTCCGGATGTTTCATGACGGCCGAGAAATCCTGGACCTTTTTTCAGAGCGGGAAAGCGGGGTGCTTTTGCTGGATCTTTCCATGCCGGGCATGCCCGGGGAGGAAGTCCTGAAACGGGTTCGGGAATACAGTCCGCTGGTGCAGGTGGTGGTGGTCACCGGGATCAACGAGGCGGATACGGCGGTGCGGTGCATCCGGGCCGGGGCGTTCGACTATCTGGTCAAGCCCGTGGACGCGGACAGGCTGGTGACCACGGTGCGCCGGGCCATGAGCCATGCCTCGGTGCTGGAACAGAATTTCAGGTTGAGACGAAAATTGCTCACGGGCGATCTGGACCAGCCGGATATTTTTCGACGGATCATTACCCAGGATTCGCGGATGCGGGCGATATTCAGCTCCGTGGAGGTCCTCGCCGCCCTGTCCGCCCCCGTGCTCGTCACCGGGGAAACCGGGACCGGCAAAGATTTGCTGGCCGTGGCCCTGCACGAAGCCAGCGGGCGGAAGGGCCGGTTCGTCGGTCTCAACGCGGCAGGCCTGGACGACAATGTCTTCGCGGACACGCTGTTCGGGCACGTCAAGGGGGCGTTCACCGATGCCCGCGAAGCCCGCAAAGGGCTTGTGGAACAAGCTGAGGGCGGCTCGTTGTTTCTGGATGAAATCGGCGACCTGACCCCGGCTTCTCAGGTCAAACTGCTCAAGCTCATCCAGGACCGCGTATATTATCCTCTGGGATCGGACACGCCCAAGACCTGTACGGCCAGAATCATCGCCGCCACCAACCGGGACCTGGAAGCGGCTCATCAACAGGGGCGATTTCGGGAGGATTTGCTGTACAGGATCAACACCTACCACATCCACCTTCCGCCTCTGCGGGAGCGGAGAGGCGACATCTCACTCCTGGCCGAGTTCTTCCTGGCCGAGGCCTGTTCCGAGTTGAACGTGAGCCGGGAACCGCTGTCCCCTCGTGTCGCGGGACTGTTGGCGTCGTATGGCTTTCCAGGCAATGTCCGGGAACTCCGCTCGCTCGTCTTCGCGGCCATGGCCGGAGGCGGCATGGCGGTCCTGGAAAAAAAGATCTCCGACCTCACGGGGATCGGCCTGGTCGGCACGGTCACGGCGCAACGAAATCCCGACTGCCGCTCCGTGCCATGGCGATACCCCGAACCCCTTCCCACCCTGGAACAAGCCGGCGACATGCTGGTGGAGCAGGCCCTGCTGACGACCAACGGCAATCAATCCAAGGCAGCGGCAATGCTCGGCATTTCCCGGCAAGCCATGAACAAGCGGCTCAAGAAAGCGCAGCGGAAATGCTGACACTACCTAAGTGCCGCGGACCATCCAGGCACTGTGAGTATTGTCGTCATCCCTTCAATTTTGGCCTGTAAGCCAAGGTTGACGTATTTCTCGAGCGTCAACCTTGGTTGCATGGCGCGCCAGTATAGACCCTGCCGACCCAAACACTCCCTTTTGCCAACCAGGGTTGACACTTCTGGTTGGCCTTCTTCTCTCTGTATTCCTGATATTATCTTTTATTCCATATTTTTACGCTAATATATGTCCGTGGCACGTCTTGTGCTCATGAAGGGTCATGGACGGTAAGCTTATTCTCATCGTTGATGATGAGCCCAGGGTTCGTTTCACTTTGGCGCTGATTCTCAAGCATCACGGACTTCAGGTGTTGGAAGCGGATAATGGCGTGGAAGCTTTGCGAGTTATGGAGGAGGCCCTGGAGCAGGCTCAGAGAGTCGACTTGGTCGTCACCGACATCAAGATGCCCGGCATGGATGGTTTGGAACTGATCAAAATCCTCAAACAGTCCGAAGAACCGGTCAAGATCCTGGTCATGACCGGATACGGCGACAGGGAGACCATATCGCGGCTTCAGGAAATTGGGGTCTGCGGCGTTATCCACAAGCCGTTTGACGGCGAACAGTTGATATCCGCGATCCGTCCCGCCCTGGCGGAGTGTTGAGGATTCTTTTCTCGATGAGGAGCGTAGCCTGGCTGAGCATGAACGTGGAAACGGCCAAATTTTTTGATAGAGAAGTTAAAAAGTACAACGAGATAGGAGGGGGGCATGCAAATACACGAATCGGACCAAAAAAAGGACAGCAATCTGCTGCAATTGGTCACGTTTCACATTGGCGAGGAGGAGTTCGGGGTGGAGATCCTCAAGGTTCAGGAGATCATCCGGATGATGGGCATCACCCGTGTGCCCAAGGCCCCGGATTTCGTGGAAGGCGTGATCAATCTGCGGGGCAAGGTCATTCCGATTATTGATCTGCGGACACGTTTCGGCATGGCCGCCCAGGATCACGACAAGCATACCCGGATCATCGTCATCGAAATCAATTCCGTCATCATCGGCTTCGTGGTGGATTCGGTGTCCGAGGTGCTGCGTATTCCGGCCGACACGGTGGAGCCGCCACCACCGATCATCTCCGGGATCGAATCCGAATATATCCGGGGGGTGGGTAAGCTGGCGGATCGGCTGTTGATCCTGCTGGATCTGGACAGTCTGTTGAGCAAGGGCGAACAGGGCATGCTGTCAGGTATGTAGTCGCACATGTTATTCATGATGGAAAAAGGAGAGGAATATGAAGAATATACCAATTGGGATTAAATTGCTCGGAGGCTTTTTGACATTGCTGGTCCTGGTCTGTGGAGGATTGGGGTTTATAGCTTATGACCGCGCTTATCGTGCCGTGGTCGGTCAGGTAGAGGAAAATATTCCGTTAATAGCCCAGGACGCTGCCAAGCTTGTTAGAAGTCGACTGGATTACCATATGTTGGCTTTGGAAGGGGTTGCAAGTCGAAGATTCATTCAGTCAATGGACTGGGACCAGCAACGTCAAGCCATGGAAGAAGATACGAAGAGGTTGAACTACCTTGGGATGGGGATCATCTCTCCAAGTGGCTTGGCTCGTTATCCGGACGGATCCACGGCTGAATTGGGAGACAGGGCTTATTTTCAGCAGGCTATGGCTGGAAATACGACTTTTTCCAATGTAATCATCAGCCGGGTGACCAACCAGCCGGTATTGATCCTGGCCACGCCCATCAGGGGGGAACGAGGACAGGTTCAGGCCGTGCTCATGGCCCGTCTGGATGCCACGCTGCTCAGCGAAATTACGGACGAGATCGGATATGGGACCGCTGGATACGCCTATATCCTCGACGAAAGAGGAGCCTTGATCGCCCACGGCAACCGGCAGTTCGTGCTGGACCAGCGCAACTTCATCGAAGAAGCCAGGACCAATCCGGAGTACGCGCGACTGGCGACCATGCTTCAGCGAATGGTTAGGGGAGAGTCGGGGTTTGATGCGTACCCGTTTATGGGGTTGGACCGGTATTTCGGGTTTGCGCCTATTCCCGGCACGGGCTGGTCCATCGCCGTTGGGGCCATGCGGGACGACGTTATGGCTCCAGTGTTCCAACTGCGTTGGACCGTGGCCATCGCCTCTCTGGTTTTCTTCGGTGTGGGTATCGTCGTTGCACTGCTGGTCAGTCGTAGCATCACCGGCCCCGTAAACCGCCTGATGACGTACGCCGACGCCGTGGCCAAGGGCGACTTGCAAGCCCGGTCCGGCATTGACCAAAAGGATGAGATCGGGCGCTTGAATCTGAGCATTCAGAGCATGGTGCAGTCCTTGATCGAGAAGATGAAGGAGGCTGAGCACCAATCCGAACTGGCCCGACAAGAGACGGAAAAAGCCCAAATCGCCACGCGGGAGGCCGAGGAAGCTCGGGCCCAGGCCGAGACGGCCAAGCGCGACGGTATGCTTGAGGCCGCGACCAATATCGAGGGCGTGGTGGAGCGAATGACCTCCGCTTCGGAGGAATTGTCGGCCCAGGTGGAAGAGGCCAGCCGGGGCGCTGAGGAGCAGAAGAGCCGCACCGGCGAGACGGCCACGGCCATGGAGGAGATGAACGCCACGGTACTGGAAGTGGCCAAGAATGCCTCCCAGGCCGCCGAAGCGTCGGACATGGCCCGGACCAAGGCCGTGGACGGGGCCAAAGTGGTCAGTTCTTCGGTGGAAGCCATCAACACGGTGCAGGCCAAGGCTCAGGAAATGAAGAACAATCTGGATAATCTCGGTCGCCAGGCCGAGCAGATCGGCAAGATCATGACCGTGATCGAGGACATCGCGGACCAGACCAATCTTCTGGCCCTGAACGCGGCCATTGAGGCGGCGCGGGCCGGGGACGCGGGCCGCGGGTTCGCGGTGGTGGCCGACGAGGTGCGCAAGCTGGCTGAGAAGACCATGAACGCCACCAAGGAAGTGGGCGAGGCCATCTCCGCCATTCAGCAGGGCACCCAGGCCAACATCCGAGGCATGGATCAGTCCGTGAGTGCCATTGGGGACGCCACCAGACTGGCCAACCAGTCCGGGGACGCGTTGCGGGAAATCCTGGCCCTGGCCGATCAGGCCGCGGACCAGGTCCGCTCCATCGCCACGGCCGCGGAACAACAGTCAGCCACCAGCGAGGAAATCAACCGCGGGGTGGAGGACATCAACCGCATATCCTCGGAAACCAGCGAGGTCATGAATCAGTCCGCTCAGGCCATTTCCGAACTGGCCAGGCAGGCCGTGGAACTGCAAGAGGTCGTGCAGCGTATGAAACAGGGGTGAGCCAATACCCTGGAGAAGGAACTTGGGACGTTGTCCCCAACGAAGAACCGCGAAACCGGCTTGNNAGCCGGTTTCGCGGTTCTTGTAGATGAAGCGATCTCTCGCCGTTTCCAACAGAGTTATTTGAACTTGATGCGGTCCACTGCGGGCCGAGTGAGACAGGCCGGATGAATCAACTCAGAAGGACCAAGGCCCAGACCACCGGGACAAGGAGCAGGGAGATCAGGACCGCCGCGGAGCCGATGTCCTTGGCTCTGCCGGACAGTTCGTTGTGTTCCATTCCTATCCGGTCCACCACGGCTTCCACGGCGGAATTCAGCAACTCGACGATCAGGACCAGAACCACGCTGCCCACCAACAAGACCCGCTCCACGCCCCCTTCCCCCAGCCACAACGCGGCGGGGATCAGCAGGAGGGCGGCCAGAACCTCCAGCCGAAAAGCCTCCTCGTTGCGCCACGCGCTTTGCAGTCCCTGAACGGAACAGACAAAAGCCTGAGTCAGCCTGGGGATGCCGCGGAGTCCGCTTTTAGCCATGAGGATGCCTCAGCATGAAACCTGCATTTCCTGGATCAGATCCCGCAGGCGGCGGATCTGGTCCGCGAGACCGGCGAGTTCCTGTTCAGCCAAGGCCATGCCCTGGGCGGTTTCCGTGGAAATCCGGCTGATCTCGGACACGGAACGGCTGACCTCCTCGCTGGCCGCGGACTGCTGGTTGCTGGCCGCGGCCATGGCCCCGACCTGGGAGGCATTGCCTTCCACGAGCTCGGCAATCACTTGCAAGGATGCGTCGGAACGGGTGGCCAGCTCGGCGGAAGCCGTGACGTAGTCCGTGGCAGAGCGCACAGCGGAGATGCCGTGGCGGGTTCCGTCCTGGATTGAGGTGATGGATTCCGAGACTTCCTTGGTGGCGGCCATGGTTTTTTCGGCCAGCTTGCGCACCTCGTCGGCCACCACGGCGAATCCGCGTCCCGCGTCTCCGGCCCGGGCCGCCTCAATGGCCGCGTTCAAGGCCAGAAGATTGGTCTGGTCCGCGATGTCCTCGATCACCGTGATTATCCGGCCGATGTTCCGGGCACGTTCGCCCAGAACGTTCATGTCCGCCTGGAGGCTTTGCGTCTGCTGTTGGACCTGGGTGATGGACTCCACGACCTGGTTGACCAGCCCCCGGCCTTCCAGGGCTTGAGATTTTGCCTCATCCGAGTTTTTCGCGGCGCGTCCGGCGTTGGCGGCGATTTCCTGAATCGAGGCGTTCATCTCTTCCATGGCCGTGGCCGTTTCCGCGGAGCGCTGTTCCTGCCGACGGGAGCCGTCGCCCGCCTGGGTCACCTGTTTGGCGATGCGTTCCATCGCGTCGGAGACCTGTTGAGAAATTTCCTGGACCCGGGCCGCCACGCTCTCGATTTGCGTGTTTTTGCCTTTGATCTCGGCCTCCTGCTCTCGGATGGTGGTCAAATCGTAGTACAGGGTCAGGACGCCGGTCAGGTTGCCGTCCCAGTCGTAAATCGGGTTGGCGTTGACGCTCAGGATTTTCTTGCGTCCTTGGACGGATACTTCCATTTCACCCTCCACGCGACGTTTCTCGATGAGCGCCTGGGAGGATCTGGTGCGGCGTCCGGCTTCGCCATGAAAAAACAAACCGGCATCCTGGAATTGATAGTCTTCCGGAGCGCCTTCCTTGGCTAAAATTTCCAGCAACTGATGGTTCGTGTGGGTGATGCGGGATTCGGTGTCCAGGATGAGAAAAGGAAAGTTGGCGGAAATGCTCTTCAGAACACCTTCGGAAAAGCCCAGCTTGTTCTTCAATTCCTGGACCATGGCGGTCAGGTTACCGGCCAGTTCCGCCAGTTCGAATTGAAACCTTCCATCCAGTCGGGCGCCCAGGTCGCCGTGAGTGACCTGGGCGGCGTAGGATTTAATGGAGGTCAGGGGGGTCAGGACGTATCGTCTGAGCATGAGGATGATCAGGCCGGTTAGGAGCAGGGCCATGAACAAGCCGCTGGCGATCAAGGTGTTGCGTTGGCGGCTGGGCACGGTGTTCATCTCCGCGGCTTCGATGACGGTGCAGACCTTCCATTCGTTCATCGGCATGGTGGTCACGGCCATGAACTGGGCTCGATCGTCATGGCTGAAGGAGACCAGGCCTTCCTGGACGTCCATGGCCCGTCCCAGGCCGCTCTCGGCGGCGGAGGTCAGAATACGCCCCGGCTCCCGACCATGGGCCGCCAAGCGTCCGTCGTGGTCCAGAATGGCCGCGAAGCCGGTTTGACCGACGGAAATCGTATCGATGAACTGCCGGGTGAAGTTGTCCCAGCGGGTGGAAACGGATACGCCGCCGGCGACCAGGCCGCTCAGATCTCGAACCACCGCGGCGGCATTCATGGTCGGCGCGACACTTCCCATGGCCATACGCACCCGGTCCTCGACGACCACCCCTTGGCCCGTGAACAACGTTCGCATGAACGGCTCGCCCTTCAGGGACAATCCGGTCAAGTCCCGGTCGTCGGCATTGAAGCCGACGATGACGTCGCCGTTTTCGTCAAACAGCGTCACGGCCCAGATATCCCCGTAGCCGCTCATGAAGTTGGTAATGATCCGGGAGGCGTCCTGGCGAAAATAGTCGGACTGTAGGGCGCTTTCAAAGGCGTTTTGTTCCGCGAGGGAGGCCGTCAGGGAGACGAGGTTGTGGATGTAGTTCTCCAGGACCCGTGAAGTGGAATCGGCGACATTGTGCATGGTCCGGGTCTGTAAGGTGAACGCCATGTCGGAGGTGGACTTGTTGACGTAAATGATCAACGCGCCAATGGACAGCGCCACGGAAAGAGTCACGACCAGGATCAACTGCGTGTTCAGGCTGCGAATGTTCATGCTCAGGCTCGAAGAAAAGGTTGATGGACATTATGGATTGCCATTTCCCATTGCCGATGGGTCAAAATTTGACTTTTGTATACGGCTTTCATTTCGAAGTAAAACCGTGCAGCCTGTTTCACATAAATGTAACATTTTCCGCTGAACAAGCGGATCGCGCGAAAGGTCAGACAGCTGTAGCGGCTTCCAAATCAAAGGCCGCGGCCATCAGCGTGCGGGTGTAGGGGTGCTTGGGCCGGGAGACGACGTCCTCCGCGGGACCCTGTTCGACCACGTGGCCGTGGTGCATAACCAGGATGTCGTGACTCATGGCCCGGACCACCCGGAGGTCGTGGCTGATGAACAGGTAGGCGGTGCGGTGTTCGCGTTGCAGGGTGCGCAGCAGGTCCACGATCTGGGCCTGGACGGACATGTCCAGAGCCGAGGTGGGCTCGTCCAGAACCAGCACGTCCGGTTTGAGGATCATGGCCCGGGCAATGGCGATGCGCTGGCGCTGGCCCCCGGAGAATTCGTGGGGATAGCGGTGGCGGCTGTCCGGGTCCAGGCCGACTTCTTTCAGGGCCGCGGCGATCAGGGCGTCTTGTTCTTGAGGGGTGTGCCCGAGACGGTGCACGGTCAGGCCCTCGCCGATGATCTGGGCGATGGACATCCGCGGATTGAGGCTGCCGAAGGGGTCCTGGAAAACGATCTGCATGGTTCGCCTGAGCGGGCGCAGGGCTCGGGGAGGCAGTTGGTGGATCTCCCGGCCCTGGAAGACGATCCGACCCGTGGAGGCGGTCAGGCGCAGCAGGGCCAGGCCCAGGGTGGTCTTGCCAGAGCCGGACTCCCCGACCACGCCCAGGGTCCGGCCGGGATGCAGCCGCACGTCCACGCCGTTGACGGCCTTGACGTAGCCTTTGGTGCGCTTGAGCAGGCCTTTCTTGATCGGGAACCAGACATTGACCTCCCGCCCGGCGAGCACCGGCTCCGTGGAAGCGGATTCGGCCATAGGGCCGCCCCGGGGCTCGGCTTCCAGGAGACGTTGGGTGTAGGGATGCTCCGGCGCGGTGAAGATCCGCTCCACGGGCCCGGACTCAACGATCCGGCCCTCGCGCATCACGCAGACATCGTCGGCGTTTTTGCGCACGATGTTCAGATCATGGGTGATCAGGAGCATGGCCATGCCCAGACGGCGGCGCAGATCCTTGAGCAGGGCCAGCACCTGGGCCTGGATGGTCACGTCCAGGGCCGTGGTCGGCTCGTCGGCGATGAGCAGGTCCGGGTTGTTGGCCAGGGCCATGGCGATCATCACCCGCTGGCACTGCCCCCCGGAAAGCTGATGCGGCCAGGAGGACAGCTTTTGGCCAGGATCGTCCAGCCCCACCAGCTCCAGGAGCTCCACGGCCCGCGCTCCGGCTTGGTCCGGCGCGAGCTTCCGGTGCAGACGCAGGGTTTCCACGATCTGCTTTTCCACAGTGTGCAGGGGATTGAGTGAGCTGTGCGGCTCCTGAAAAATCATTCCGATCCGCCCCCCGCGCACTCCGCGCAACACTGCTTCCGAAGCCCCCAGCAACTCCTGGCCGTCCAGCAGAATCGACCCGCCGGGATGAAAGGCCTGGGGATAGGGCAAGAGCTGGACCAGAGAAAGGGCCGTGACTGACTTCCCGGAACCGGACTCGCCCACCAGAGCCATGGTCCGTCCCTTGCGCAGCGTGAATCCGACGCTTTGCACGGCGGGAACGATGGTTCCGGATCCGTGGAAGGAGACGGATAGGTCGCTGACGTGGAGCAGGGGGGAGGTGGGCATGGGGAAGTTAGAGGGCTGAGGGCTGAAGGCTGAAGCCTGAAGGTTGCGGGCGGTGGTGAGTGGTGCCGTGTGTGGCTGGGAAATGGATTGGTTTCGTCATCATACTGTCTTTTTCCTGGGATCAAAAGCGTCCCTGGCCGCCTCGCCGATGAAGATCAGCAGGCTGAGCATCACGGCCAGGACCATGAAGGCGGTGATGCCCAGCCAGGGGGCGTGGAGGTTGGCCTTGCCTTGGGCCAACAATTCTCCCAGGGACGGGGAGCCCGGCGGCAGGCCGAAGCCGAGAAAGTCCAGGGAGGTCAACGTGGTGATGGAGCCGTTGAGGATGAAGGGCAGGAAGGTCAGGGTGGCGACCATGGCGTTGGGCAGGATGTGCCGGAACATGATGGTCAGGTTGCCCACGCCCAAGGCCCGGGCCGCCCGGACATAGTCGAAGTTGCGGGTGCGCAAGAATTCAGCCCGGACCACGCCTACCAGGGCCATCCAGGAAAAGAGCAGCATGATCAAGAGCAGCCACCAGAAAGTGGGTTCGATCAGGGCCGAGAGGATGATGATCAGGTAAAGCAGGGGCAGGCCGGACCAGATTTCCATGAAGCGCTGGAAGAGCAGGTCGGTCCAGCCGCCGAAATACCCCTGGACCGCCCCGGCGGCAATGCCGATGATCGTACTGGCCAGGGTCAGGGTCAGACCGAAAAGCACGGAAATCCGGAACCCGTAGATGACCCGGGCCAGCACGTCCCGGCCCTGGTCATCGGTGCCGAGCCAGTTTTCCCAACTGGGTGGGGAAGGGGCTGGCACGTCCAGGCTGAAGTTCACGGTCTGGTGGCTGTAGGCGATGGGCGGCCAGAGCATCCAGCCCTTTTCCCGGATCAGCTCGGCCACGAAGGGGTCGCGGTAGTAGGCCTCGGTGGGGAAGTCCCCGCCAAATGCGGTTTCCGGATAGACCTGGAAAATAGGGAAGAACCACTGAGCGTCGTAGCGGACCACCAGCGGCTTTTCGTTGGCAATGAACTCCGCGCCCAGGGTGACCAGGAACAGGGCCAGAAATATCCACAGCGACCAATAGCCGCGGCGGTTCTTCCGGAAATTGGCCCAGCGGCGTTGATTTAAAGGGCTCAGGCGCATGGGCGGACCATCATGCCGGGATCAGGCGGCGTTCCAGCCAGTCCTCGAAACGGGGTGCGCCGGTGGTGAACGGCGTGAACCGGACCGACATATCCAGGCTCCACCAGTCTTGTCCCTGGTTTTGGGCCTGGTCTTGGGCTAGGACGCTCCGGATTTTGACGGCGTCCTTGGCCGTGCAGACCAGGTGATCCGTGTTCGCGGCCGCGGCCTTTTGGGCCAGTCGGATGACGTCCTTGGCGGAAAAGGGATGGTGATCGGCAAAGGCGTCAAAGCGGACCGGTTTGCGGCCCAAGAAGCCAGTAGCCGTGTGCTCCACGGACAGCGGATCGGCCACGCCGCTGAACAGGGTGTAGCGTCCCTCGGATTGGGAGGGCAGGGCATCCCGGCGTTCCCCGGTGTGGATGTTGGTCAGGCGTAATGGCTCTGGGGCGAAGAAGAAGATTGGCTTTTGGTATGTTCCCAGCCGTCGGACGATCTGCTCCCGGAGGTCGTCCTTCGCCATGTCCAGGTCCGGAAGCTTGATCAGAAAGGCGTCCGCCCGGGACAGGGCGGACGGACCTTCGCGCCAGGGGCCGCTGGGGACGACTCTGTTCCAGTCGGTTTCGAGGTCCTGGAGGGTCAGCAGTGCCAGATTCACGTCCCTGGTCACGGCCATGTGTTGGAATCCGTCGTCCAGCACGAACAGGTCCGGTTGCCATGCGGTCCATGCCAACTTCCCGGCCCGAACGCGCTTGGGGTCCACAACAATTTTGGCTGTTGGATTGGCACGAGCCAGCAGCAGAGGTTCGTCTCCGGCCTCGTGGGGAGAGGCGTCCGGTTCGACGAGGAAAGGGAGGCGAGGGGGATGGGCGCGATAGCCGCGGGTCAGCAGCACGCACTGCTTGTTTTTTTCAGCAGCCCAATCCAGCAGCCAGGAACAGACCGGGGTCTTGCCCGTGCCGCCCCAGCGGATGTTGCCCACGCTGACGCAGGGTTGGGGTGGCCGCCATGCGGGAAAAATGCCTCGGGCGTATGCTGCGGCGCGTAGGGACATCAAGGCGCTGTACAGCGCTGCCGGTGGGGAGAGGAGACGCATTTGCAACAGCTTCGTAAAATTCGGACAAAAATCGTGCTCAGCCGTTTGCGGCGGTGTTTGGAATCGATTTCGATTGCGATTGCGATTTCGATAACGAGCACCACCGCGTCAACACAAGCACGATTTAAGATCGTGGACCGGGATTACATGCCCATGATGTTGTAGCCGGCGTCCACGTAGATGGTTTCTCCAGTGATGCAGGTGGAAAAATCCGAGGCCAGGAACAGGGCCAGGCCGGCGGCGTCTTCCTGGGTCACGTTGCGCTTCAGGGGAGCGCGGTCCTCGACGTGCTTGAAGATCTGCTTCATTCCGGAGATGCCTGAGGAGGCCAGGGTCTTCAGTGGGCCGGAACTGATGGCATTGACCCGGACGCCTCGCGCGCCCATGTCCACGGACAGATAGCGCACGCTGGCCTCCAGGGCCGCCTTGGCCACGCCCATGACGTTGTAGTTCGGGATGACCTTTTCCGCGCCGTAGTAGCTGAGCGCCATGACCGATCCGCCCTCGGACATCTGGGGTTCGAAGGCCTTGCATAGGGTCACCAGGGAGTAGCAGGACACGTCCAGGGCCAGGGCAAAGCCAGCGCGGGAGGTGTCCACGTAGCGTCCGGCCAGGTCGTCCCGGTTGGCGAAGGCCACGGAATGGACCAGGATGTCCACGCCGCCCCATTTCTCGGCGACAATCTGGGCCGCGGAGGCGATTTCCGCATCATTGGTCACGTCGCAGGGAAAAATGAAGTCTCCTCCCAACTCCCTGTTGATCGGCTCAACCCGTTTGTAAATGGCGTCGTTGACGTAGTTCAGGGCAATGGACGCGCCCTGATTTTTGAAGATCTTGGCGATGGCATAGGCGATGCTACGATCGTTGGCCACGCCAAAGATCAGTGCCTTTTTTCCGGATACGAGCATGCGAGTCTCCTTTGATGGTGTTCGCGGGATCGAAAGAGTGTTCAGAGAAAGGTTTTGGGAGGGGGGGATCAGGGAAGTTCCAGGCGTTGGCCGGTGAGCATGGCGTAGGCGTCCAGGTAGCGGTCTCGGGTCTGCTCCACGACGTCCGGGGGCAGGTTCGGGCCGGGTGTCTTCTTGTTCCACCCACTTTTGGTCAGCCAGTCCCGCAGGTACTGTTTGTCAAAGCTGGGCTGGGAGCGGCCCGGGGCATAGCCTTCCTGAGGCCAGAACCGGGAGGAGTCCGGGGTCAGAACCTCGTCGATGAGCAGCAGTTCGTCGCCCACGAGACCGAACTCGAACTTGGTGTCCGCGATGATCAGGCCCAGGCCTTTGGCGTATTCCCGAGCCTGGGAGTAGATGTCCAGGGAAATGCGCTCCACCGCGGCGAACCGCTCCTGTCCCAGGAGTTCCGCGGCCTTGGCCACGGAGATGTTCTCGTCGTGCTCGCCCACTTCCGCCTTGGTGGACGGGGTGAACAGCGGTGGGATCAGTTCCTGGGATTCCTGGAGCCCCCCGGGAAGCCGGTGTCCGCAGACCATGCCGGTGTCCTGGTAGTCCTTCCAGCCGGAGCCCGTTATGTAGCCGCGCACGATACACTCCACCGGCAACGGGGCCGCCTTGCGAACCAGCACGGACCGGCCTTCCAGTTGGTCGGCATAAGGATGCAGCGCCTTGGGAAAATCGGCGATATCGGCGGCCAGAAGATGGTTGGAAACGACGGCGCTCATCCGGTCCATCCAGAACAGGGTGATCTTGTTCAAGACCACGCCCTTGTAGGGGATCGGGTCGGGCAGGACCACGTCAAAGGCGGACATTCGGTCCGTGGTCACGATGAGCAGGGTGTCCGCGGAGACTTCGTAGATGTCTCGAACCTTGCCGCGGGAGAGCAGCTTGACGTCGGGCAGGGAGGATTGGGTCAGTATTTTCATGGTGGTTCCGGGATAGCGGGTGAGATGGTGAGTCGGAAACAGCGTGGCCAAAATGCCGCGGAGGGTTGTCGTTGTTGGTTTCCGCGGCAGGCTCTGCCTCTTGCCTGGTGTGGTATATATCGGATTTGCGAGGGATGCGAAAGAGCCGTGTTGGAAAGCTGATGCCTCAAGCTCGGCGGCATGTCACCGAGCGGGCATGGGCGTCCAGCCCTTCCAGGTTAGCCAGTCGAGCCACGGCCGGGCCGTGTTCGGCGACATACGCGCACGAAGTGGCGATGATGTTGGATTTCTTGATGAAGTTGTCCACGGAAAGGCCGGAAGTGAAGCGAGCCGTGCCCATGGTGGGCAGGACATGATTCGGTCCGGCGAAGTAGTCGCCGATGGGTTCCGGACAGTGGTGGCCCATGAACACGGCCCCGGCGTTGCGGATCAGCCCCAGAAGCCGCCAGGGATCGTCCACGCACAGTTCCAGGTGTTCCGGAGCCAGGAGGTTTATTAACTCCGCGCCGACACGAATGTCGGGCACGAGGATCAGGGCGCCCCAGTCGGCCAGAGATTGCGCGGCGGTTTCCGAGCGCGGGAGTTCCGCCAATTGTCTGGAGAGCGCGACCTTGACGTTGTCCAGGAGCGTCGGGCTGTCGGAGACGAGGATGGAGGCGGCCAGAGGGTCATGTTCAGCCTGGGAGAGCATGTCCGCGGCCAGCCAATCGGGATTGGCGGAAGCGTCGGCCAGGATGGCGATCTCGCTGGGCCCGGCGATCATGTCGATGCCCACCTGGCCCACCAGCAACCGTTTGGCCGTGGTCACGTAGATGTTGCCCGGCCCGGCAATGACGTCCACCGCCGGTACGGTCCGGGTGCCGAAGGCTAACGCGGCTACGGCCCAGGCGCTACCCAGGCGGTAGACCTCGGTGATGCCCAGCAGGGCAGCTGTGGCCAGAATGTAGGCGTCCAGGCTCCCATCGGCCCGGGGCGGGGAAACCGCGGCCACGGCGTCCACCCCGGCCACCTGGGCCGGAACGGCGTTCATGATCAGGCTTGAAATCAGGGGAGTGGTCCCGCCCTGGCCGCCGGGAACATACAGCCCCACCCGCTCCACGGGACGAACCATCTGGCCGAGGATGGTCCCGTCCGGCTTGGTCTGAAACCAGGAGCGCTGGACCTGCTGCTCGTGGAAACTCCGCACGTTGCCAATGGCGGCTTTCAGGATGGCAACGTCCTCCGAAGGAATGGAAGCCAGAGCCGCGGACAGATCGGCCTCTGGAACGCGGATCATGTCCGCCTGAAAGTCGGGGCAGTCGAAGCGGCGGGTGTAGTCGACCAGAGCCTCATCCCCTTGTTCCCGGATCTGGGTCAAGATGTCCCGAACCCGTTGTTCCATGGAGATATCCGGACTCCAGCGTCCCTTGAGCCAATCATTCAAGGCCCGCCAATCGTCCCTGGACGAATAACGCAGTTCACGGCACGGCAAAATAGTGCTCCTTCATTTGGTTGCACATAATTGCGCTAAAAATCAGCAGTGCGTCAGAGCATTTTGATTTTCGATGATTTTTTCTTGAATCCAAAGATTGACAAGTGTTTCTGGCAAAATGCCTTTAATGTGAGCAATATTGTCAATATTATCGGACAATTCTCTGTCAATCGCGAAGTAGTTTTTTTCTGACTTGAGATGGACTTTGAAATCAGTATCTTGCTGTAGATCTTCGTAATCTGCCAAACTGTGCGTATCCCAAAAAGTTGCAGCTTCTTCAATGGACTTGAACTCATCTGGTATTGGATCGTATTTACTTTTTGTCATAATTCCTCCTTTCTTTTGCATCCATTTCTCGTGCAGTAACAATGAGTGCTTCTTTGGTACGTTTGTAAATGAAAATAACAGACAAAAATCGTCCAGATTCTGACTGGCCACGCGCTGAATAAATATTTTCGTTTTTGATTTTACCTTTTTCAATCATTTTAAATTTTGGTTTATTTTGGAAAACCTCTTCTACTTCTAAACGGGTCACACCATGCTTCCACATAAGTTTGTCAATGATATCTCTATACCAAATAAAACTTTCTATAAACATGCTGATGCCTAGTGATGACGTTGGTATAAGAAATTATGATCAGCCGAGGTTCAGAGAAGACCAATAGTGAATACAAATCTTCTTTGCGTCCCAGTGAGATGAGCAAACAAATTTCACTGGGAAAACTTATCTGTGCATATCTTCGATAACCAATGTCGCGATTTATGTGAAAAAGAATGTAATGCCGTAAAAAGAGGCGTTCTCGGAAACCCAGAGATCGTAATTTCGTTGGAGATTCAGCCACAGATCAGGAGAAGTGTTCAACGCACTCGCGAGACGAAGGGCCAAGTCGGGTGAAACAGATCCTTGCTCGTTTAAAAGAGCGGAAAGGCGGCTCCTGGATATCCCCAATCTTGAAGCCACATGGGATACTGAAAGATTCAAGGGGGCGAGATAGTCCTCCCGCAAAATTTGCCCGGGATGGGTTGGTCTACGGATCATGATGCGCTTAATGGCTTTCAGAAAAACAAACGGGCTTCTTTTACGAAGCCCGTCTGTTGAGGTCAATGCTTTGCGGGTAGGGGGGTCAGCGCCAGAGGCTCCAGGCTGCCACGGCCACGGTGACCAGCAGGGTCAGGGTGATGGGCGTGCTCAGGGGCGGTCGGTCGGCGTCCGCGTCGAAGTCGCGCAGCGGCCGTTGCAGGGTGCGCAGGACATGCATGGGGTCGGAAGAAAGAAAAGATACGAAGTCGGCGAAGCGAAAGCTCAGCCGTTCAGCGGTGTCAAAGAAGACATTCACCCAGCCGATGAAGACCCGGCGCAGGTAGGGGGCCAGGCGGCGATAGAACCAGTCCACGTCCAGGGAAATCTTGTCCTTGGGCGTCAGCTTGGCCCGGACCAGCCAGAACCCGAGGAAGGTGAAGATCAGAATCTGGGTGGTTTCCACCAGCAAGGGGATGGCGAACGGGGTGAAGTCCGTGAAGTAGGGCAGTTCGGCATACAGCAGCCCGGGAAAGACGCCGTAGATCACGCAGAGCACGGCCACGCCGGTCATGGCCGCGAACATGCCCGTGGGGATGGGCCGCAGCTGGGCGTGGTGCGTTTTCTCTTCATGGAACCACGTATAGTAGGGCAGCTTGATGCCGACGGAGAGAAACGTGCCCACGGAAGCGAAGATGAGCAGGAACTTCACGGCGTAGGCGGAGCTTTCCCCGGCCGCGGTGATGATCATGGTCTTGCTGATGAAGCCCATGAACAGCGGAAAGCCGGAAATGGACAGGGCCCCTACCATATACAGGACCAGCACCCACTTCATCCGCGACGCCAGGGCACCCAGCTCGCTGAGCTTGCTGGTTCCGGCAGCGTAGAGCACCGCGCCCGTGGCCATGAACATCAGGGTCTTGTAGAGGATATTGCTGAAAGCGAAGGCGGCGGCCCCGTTCAGGGCCAGTTCCGTGCCGATGCCCACGGCGGCGATCATGTACCCGACCTGACTGATGATGTGGTAGGAGAGGATCTCCCGAATATCGTTGGCCAGAAACGCGTAACTCACGCCCCAGAGGGCCATGGCCACGCCCATGATCATCAGGATCGGCCAGCCGGGAAAGAGGACGATGGCCACGTAGACCGCCACCTTGGTGGTGAAGGCGCTGAGCACGCAGGCTCCGGTGATGGTCGCCTTGGGATAGGCGTCCGGCAGCCAGGCATGCAGGGGGACCATGGCCGCGTTGATCATCACGCCGAAGAACATCAGCCAGGCGGCCAGGGACTCACCGGGAGCGAAGCCGTTCTCCGGCAGCAGGAGCGAGCCGGTGGTCTGGGCGTGAACGATGATGCCCGCGAGCAGGAGACTGCCGCCGAACAGGTGGTACAGCAGGTAGCGCATGCCGGCCTGTTGGGAGGACTTGGTGCGTCGCGCCCAGATCAGATAGGTGGAACCGGCGGCCATGATCTCCCAGCAGACCAGCAGGGTGAAGAAGTCGCCGCAAAAGGTCACGCCCAGGGCGCCGCCGGCGTACAGCAGGGCAGCGGCCTGTTGCCCGGTTTCGCGCATGTGCAGGGCGTACACCCCGCAGAAAAAGGCGATCAGGGCGAAGATGATCCCGAAGACCCGACTGAGCTGGGTGACCTGGAGGACCACCAACTCGTAGTGGGCGAAGGGCATGGTGACCACGGTCCCCAGGGGGATGGTCAGAATGAGGATCAGCGCGGCGATGGGAAAGGCCAGAAAAGCCGCGGGACGGGCGTTCTTGGGCAACAGGGGCAGGATGATCAGCCCCAGCCACATGACGAGAACCGGAGGCAGTTCAATGGGCATTGGTGTTTACTTCCTGATCGGTATCTTGGTCTTGCTGAAGAGCGTCATAGTAGTTCGGCTTCTGGGCAATGAACAGGTTCGCGCAGAACTTTGCGACGAAGATCAGCACGAAGCTGCCGACGAATCCGAACACGGCGAAAAAGCCGGGGATGGCTTCCCACCAGTAATGGTGCTCAATGAATTGGCCGATGACCGAAAGCAAGGTGAGGCCGATAAGAACGATCCAGTGCCACTGTTTCATGGCCAGACTCCCGAAGCGATGAAGACCGCGGGCAGCTGGAAGACGCTTTGCGAGATCCCGGCGGCCAGGTCATACAGGTTGAGGAACAGATTGGGTTGCAGGCCCAGCAGGACGGACAACGTGGCCACGATGCAAATGGGCACGACCATGAAGGGCGAAGCCTCACCGTGTTTTTCCAGATCCTTGCCGCCGGGGCGGAAAAAGGCCCGCTGGACGATGGGGAAGAAGTAGGCGGCGTTGAGCAGACCGCTGAGCAGGAAGATGCCCAGGATGATGGTCTGGTCCGCGGCCATGGCCCCCTGGCAGAGGAACCATTTACTGACAAAGGCGTTGATGGGCGGAACCCCAGCCAGGCCCAGGGCGCCGATGGTGAAGGCCCCCATGGTCCAGGGCATCACCCTGCCGATGCCGTCCAACTGGGATATCTTGGTCTTATGCAGATTGACGTAGATCGCCCCGGCGCAGAAAAAGAGGCAGATCTTGGTCGTGGCGTGGTTGGAGAGGTGCAGCAGCCCGCCGGTGAATCCTTCTGGGGTGAGCAGGGCCACGCCGAGAACGATGTAGGATAGATGCCCTACCGTGGAGTAGGCCAGTCGGCGCTTCAAGTCGTCCTGGTTCAGGGCGATCAGGGAGGCCAGGATCACCGTGGCCCCTGAGAAGGTGGCCAGGATCAGGTTCAGGCTGAACTCGTGCATAACTTCGGGACCGAAAATGAACCCCACGACACGGATCACGCCGAAGACCCCGGCCTTGACCACGGCCACCGCATGGAGCAGGGCGGAGACCGGCGTCGGAGCGACCATGGCCGCGGGCAGCCAGCTCTGGAGCGGCATGATGCCGGCCTTCACGCCCACCCCGGCGATGAACAGGATGAAGGCAACCTTGATCAGCACGGGATCAAGCACAATCCCGCCGAAGATCCCGCCGGGTTTGAAGTCCAGCGTGCCGGCGATGGAATAGGTGATCCCGATGCCCGCGATGAGCACAACGCCCGCGGACATGGCGTAGAGCAGGTACTGTCGGCCGGAGCGCATGGCCTCCTGGTTCTCCTTGTGGATGACCAGGGGGTAGGTGGCCAGGGACAGAATTTCGTAGAAGATCAAAAAGGTGAGCAGGTTGGCCGAAAAGGCGATGCCGATGGTGGCCGAGAGGCAGACCGCGAAGCTGGCAAAGTAGCGGGTCTGCTTTTTCTCATTGGCTCCGCGCATGTAGCCGATGGAGTAGAATGAGGTCAGAATCCACAAGCCCGAGGCGACCACGGCGAAGAGCATGCCCACGCCGTCGGCCCGCAGTTTCAGGGCGATGTCCGGAGAAGCCGAGATCTGGACGATGGTGAATTCCGCCACTTCCCCGGCCATGACGCCGGGCAGCAGGGACAGAACCAACGGGAACTTGATGAACGCCGCGGCCAGGGTCCAGAACTCGCGCATGTTCGGACGGTTGCTGCTGGCGTAGATCAGCGGGACCGCTGCCAGGGAAACCAGGACCGCCAGAAAGGGAACCGAGGACGTATAGGTGACGATTTCGTGCATTGGTTTTAGTCCCTTAGAGCCAGCCGGGGATCATGGGCACGATGAGGTTGGAGACGATCCAGGCGTTGGCGAAGCCGAGCACCAGGAGACTGATGGCCAGAAAGATGGTCGGGATAAGCATGGACGCCGGGGCTTCGTTGCGAACGACGGTCTGCTCGCTGTAGTCCACGCCGCCGGGTTCCTGCGGTTTGAGGTACATCCGCTCCATCACCCGGAAAAAGTAGGCGACGTTGAGAATGGTGCTGATCAGCAGGGCCGTGAGGAAAATCCAGTGCGACTGCTCGATGGCGCCCAGGGCCAGATACCATTTTCCGAAGAAGCCGGCCGTGGGCGGCAGGCCGATCATGGAGATGGCGGCCAGGGTAAAAGCCGCGGACGTCCAGGGCATGGACTTGCGCAGGCCGTTGGTCATCTGGGGGATGGAGCTGTGGCCGAGACGCAGGCGCATGTTGCCGCTGACCAAAAAGAGGCAGCACTTCATCACGGCATGGTTCAGGGCGTGGAGAATGGCGCCGATGAATCCCAGGGGTGAGGCCAAGGCGATGCCCACCGCGATGTAGCCGACCTGGGCCACGCTGCTGTAGGCCAGCATCCGCTTCAGCTCCGACTGGCAGATGGCCATGATCGAGCCCCAGATGATGCCCGCCGCGCCCAGGTATCCGATGACTTGAAGAAGATTCAACAGCTCGGTGCGCAGGTGGTCCGGGTCAACCACGAAGAACAGGACCCGGAACAGGACATAGGCGGAAACCTTGGTGCCGATGGGCGCGATCAGGGCCGTGGCCGTGGTGGAAGCGTGGGTGTAGGCGTCGGGCAGCCAGGCGTGCATCGGAAACAGGGCCATCTTCAGTGCCGTGCCCAGGACAATGAGCACCAGACCGACGATCACTGCCGGGGAATCGTGGACCAGGGGCATCAACTGGGCGATATCCGCCATGTTCAGGGTGCCGGTGCTGATGAAAATCAGAGCCACTCCCAACAGGTAGAAGGTCGCGCCCACGGTGCCCATGACCAGATAGCGGAAGGCCGAAACTACGGCCCGCTTGTCGCCGATGGCGACCAGGGCGTAGCCGGCCAGGGCTCCGATTTCCAGGAAAACGTAGAGGTTGAAGAGGTCGCCGGTCATCACCATCCCGGCCAAGCCGCCCAAGAGGAGCATGGACAGACTGTAGAAGGCGATCTCTTTCTGGGGGATTTCGTATTCCACGCTGCGTTTGCCGAAGACCATCACGATGAAGGTGATGCCGCAAAGCAGGGCGCAGATAAAGGCGGAGAGCGGATCCAGGACGAATTCGATCCCGATGGGGGGCATCCAACCGGCAATGTGGTAGCTGATCCGACCCTGGGCCAGGGTGGCCTGCATGCCGACCACGGAGAAATACAGGGCCAAGGCCGATCCCAGAACCGCGGTCAAGTGCGCGGCGGCGCGATGCATCGACCCCACCAGGGGGATGAGCATGGCCGCGAAGAGGAACGTGATCGGGATGAGGACGGGAGCTTGGGAGCTGATCATTTCATCCGCTCCAGGAGAGTTGGTTCATCAAGGGTTTTGAATTCCCGGTAGATGCCGATGAGCAAGGCCAGGGCCACGCCCAGAGTAACTACGGCCACGACGATGGCGGTGAGCATCAGGGTGTGCGGCAGGGGGTTGAGGTAGAGCTCCGGATTCTCCACGCCGTAACGCGGATCCAGGACCGTGACCCCCGCCCCTTCCTTATAGGCACCTACGATCCAGAACATGATCGTAGTGGCCGCGACAATGGACATCCCCAAAACCTTTTTCATCAGGTTGTGTTTTACCATCATACCGTAAAGGCCGATGGTGAACGCCGTGGCCAGAAAGATGTAGGCATAATAGCCTTGGATGAATTCGAGCATGCTCAACATCCCAGCAGGTCGTCGTAGATGGCGACCAGCGTTGTCATGACGGTTATGGTTACGCCCACCTCGATCATCAGGATGCCGTAGTAGCGGAGGTAGGCCGGATCAAGCCACGGCATGGGCAGGTAGTGATAATCCAGGAAGTTGCCGCCGAAGAGAATGGCCACAAGCCCGATCCCGGCAAATATCAACGCCCCGAGGGCGCTGAGCCGCAGGGTGATCCAGGAGGGCATAATCGGCTGGGAGAGAGAGGTGCCCAGGCTTAAGCGCAGCAACAAAATCGCCGCGGCCAGAAGTACGCCGCCTTGGAAGCCGCCGCCAGGACTGTAGTGACCGTGAAAAAAGACATACAGGCCGATGAGCAGGATGACCGGGGAAATGCCGCGACTGGCCAAGTGGATGATGGGGCTCTCCGTGGGTGCCATCATTGCGGCTTCCTTGCTGCACAACTCCTTATTGCTGGTGCTCATGGCTTTCTTCTCCCGACGTTCAGGATGAAAAAGCAGGCAATGCCGCCGGCAAAAACAACGATGACCTCGCCCAGGGTATCAAATGCCCGGTAATCGGCGAGGATGACCGTGACCATGTTTGGGGTCTTGGTGTCTTTATAGGCGTTTTGGATGAAGTAGGTCCCAGCAACCACAGTACCCGCGGGGTTGACGTGCTGGTGCACCGGCGCGGTGACGTCGCCCCGGGGCGGCAGGTTCGTGACCGCGACGATCAAAATGCCCAGAAAGGCCAGAAGGAGGAAATATTGAAGTGTTTTCAATCTCGACTCTTCCTTGATGTCATGAGGATGGCGACAATGCTGAATACACCCACGGCACCCGCGCCGACCACGGCCTCGGTGAACGCCACGTCGATGGCCCCCAGAGAAACCATGATCGCCGCGGTGAGAAAGCTGAAGATGGTCAAGATGACCGCCGCGGCCAGCAAATTGCGAACCGAGAGGCCGACGACCGCGGCAACGATCAGGATCACGAAAAGAAGAAATTCAATCATCCAATGCATGGCTCAGCCTTCGTTCTTGCGGTTTCCGTACCAGGGTTTCATGCCGTAAAGCAGGGCGCGGCGGGCCAGGGCGTGGGCGGCGACCGGGCTGGTGAAGGCCACGAAGACGATGATCAGCAGCAGCTTGGCTGAAGTCAGGGTGAAGCCTTCAAAAACGGCCAAACCGGTCAGGAACATCAAGATTCCCAAGGTGTCCACTTTCCCGGCGGCATGGGCCCTGGTGAAGAAGTCCGGCAGGCGGTTGATGCCGATGCTGCCCACGAGCATGAAGAATGTCCCGCCCAGTACGAGTATAACGGCCAGTGCGTCTTGAAGAAAGCTCATTTCGCAGCCCTCGCGCTGGAACGAAAATATTTGGCCATGGCGATCACGCCAACGAAGTTTAAGATGGCGTAGCCCAGCGAGATATCGATGAACATGTCCAGGCGATCGAACATCAGACCGAAGAGCAGGATCAAGGTCAGGATCTTCGCCCCTACCGCGGCGCCACCCAGAAGACGGTCAAAGACCGTCGGCCCTTTGTAGACCCGGTAGAACGGTATCAGCAGGGCAATGCACAGAACCAAGGCGATGGTAATGAAAAAGGTCTGCATCTATTTCCCCCGTCCGGAAGTGATCAGTTCAATGTCGCAGCACATATCCTCACTCTCACACTCCCGCATATACAGCCGGGCCACCCTGGCTTCCATGTCGCCGCTGACCAGATCCTCCTCGGTGTCACGGGTCAGGGCGTGGACCGTGAACAGATTGTCCTCAATGTCCAGGGTCAAGGTGCCTGGGGTCAGGGTGATGGAGTTGCCGAGAATAACCCGGGCCAGGACGTTTGGCTGTTTGGAGGTGAAACGGACGATCATCGGTTCGATGGGCATCTTGGGATGCAAAACCACATAGGCCACGTAGACCCCGGACTTGATAATCTGCCAGACCAGCCAGAACAGGTAGACGATCAGCCTGGGGATGATGATTCTGGTAGAGCCGCAGGGTTCGTCCTTGGCCAGGGGGATGGAGTTGAGTCTGCCGCTGAGCCAGATGACGAAGGCGACGGAGATGGCTCCCCAGAGGAGGTAGATGAAGTCGGTTCTGCCGCTGAGAATCAGCCAGATCGCAGACAGGATCAGGATCTGGAGGATCAGGCCGCGGTGGCGTAGCCAGAGGGAAGTGTTGTTCATTGTGCTAAAGGGAAACACCCGGTTAAAAAAGAGGAACGGTTGCGTTGCAAGGACAACTTTGCACATTTTGGAACAAGGTGGGTGCTTCCTATGTTATCAACGGGCTTGCTGTCAAGAATAATGGCCGAAAAATCAACTTCTGCGGGTGAGATTGTGATTTCGTGAACAAGTGGCACGGAGGCGTTAGAAATGAAGGAGTGAAGCTGTTGGCAATTAAGCAATCCGTGGTTCGCTTCCAAGATAAAGTTATCCTGGTGCACTGTTCGACTTGCCAACGTAAATCCCAAACCTTACCTTCTTAATCCGAATTCAAGTCAAACCTTATCCTTGTGCGTCTTCGGAGGCCCCATGACGTCAGATACCCCCAATCATTCCTCATCAAAACAAAGCATTTCCGCTAAAAAGGCCACGGTGTTGGGCTCGTCGCCGGCCGGATCAAGAAGTCCGGCGTCGCGAAAAATACTGCTCGGTGCCTGCATCCTGATCGCGGGGGCGATTCTGCTCTTGCTGTTCACCCATTCCGGGCCAAAGGACACAAGTGCCGAGGTGACCCTCGTCACGCCGGTCAACGGAGAATTGGTTCATTCCGCGGCCCTGTTCGTCGACGGCCGGGCGAGGCATTTTGTGCTGCGTACGGAGGACGGGGTGGGCATCAGGTATTTTGTCCTGCGAACCCCGGACGGCATGATCCGCACGGCCTTTGACGCCTGCGACGTCTGCTGGCAGGCCGACATGGGCTATGTCCAGGACGGCAACGTGATGATCTGCCGCAACTGCGGCATGCGTTTTCCCTCGCGGATCATCGGCGAGGTTCGCGGGGGCTGCAATCCCACGCCTCTGGCCAGCCAGGTGCGCGAGGGTGATCTGGTCATCCGGGCCGGGGACGTGCTGGAAGGTCGGAGGTATTTCGACTTCGGACCAGGGAGCGGACGCGGATGAACCTCAACTCCATCGCCTTCGCCAATATCAAGCGCAGAAAGGCCAAGGCAGCCTTTGTGCTCACCGGACTGCTCATCGCCGTGGCCACGGTGGTTGCCCTGCTCGGTTTGCGTCAGGCCGTCTCGTCGAACATGCTGCTTCAACTGGAGCAATACGGGGCGAACATCGTCATTTTGCCGCAAAGCGACAGTCTGGCCCTGAGCTACGGAGGGATCTCCCTGGGCGGCGTGTCCTTTGACGTGCGCAAGATCCACGAGGAGGAGCTGCAACAGGTCTATACCATTCCCTACAGCCAGAACATCGCCGCCCTGGGGCCGGTGGTCCTGGGCGTGGTTCAGGCCCAGGGGCACAACGTGCTGTTGGCCGGGCTGGACTTCACCGCCGCGGCGGTGCTCAAGCCGTGGTGGCGCGTCGCGGGAACGGTTCCCGATCTCGAAAAACAAGTCCTGCTGGGAGCGGAAGCGGCGCGCCTGCTGTCCCTCGGTCCCGGCGATGTCCTGCGGGTGGAGACGAATGAAGTTGCGGACGAACTGACTGTCTCCGGGGTCCTTGAACCCTCCGGATCCCAGGACGATCACCTGCTGTTCACCCCGCTGCGCACGGCCCAGCGCATTCTGGACAAGGAGGGGCTGGTGTCCATGGCCGAAGTGGCGGCCCTGTGTCACGGCTGTCCCATCGAGGAAATGGTGGAGTACATCTCCATGGCCCTGCCGAACACCCAGGTCATGGCCATCCAGCAGGTGGTGGAAAGTCGGATGCAGGCCATGGATCACTTTGAGAAGTTCGCCTACGGCGTCTGCGGCGTGGTCATCGTGGTTTCCGGCTTGATGGTCCTGGTCTCCATGATGGGCAACATCCGCGAGCGGGCGTCGGAAATCGGCGTGTTCCGGGCCATCGGCTACCGTCGCGGGCACGTGATGCGGATCATTTTTTTGGAGGCCGGGATTCTCTCCCTGGTGGGGGGGGCTCTGGGCTACCTTTTGGGTTTGGTGGTGACGCGGTTGACGTTGCCCCTGTTCATCATCGGCGAGGTGGACGCATCCCTGGCGCACCACGCCACCCACGGCGATCCGCTGCTGCCTGTGCTGGCCATCGGACTGGCCGTGCTGGTGGGCCTGGCGGCCAGCGTCTATCCGGCCCTGATGGCTTCCAGGATGGATCCCAACGAAGCCCTACGGGCGATCTAAACACGCAAGGAAGACATCGTGAGCGACATTATCGCGAAAAATTTGATCAAAAAGTACGGCCAAGGAGAGGCCGCCGTGACCGCCCTGGACAAGGTCGGTCTGCGCATCATCTCCGGCGAATTCGTGGCCGTCATGGGGCAGTCCGGCTCGGGCAAGTCCACGCTGCTGTCCATTCTGGGGGCGCTGAACACCCCCACGTTTGGGACCCTCACCGTGGACGACCTGAACATCTACGATCTGAACCAGGATCAGCGAGCGGACTTCCGCAGGGAGTATCTGGGCTTCGTGTTCCAGAGCTTCCACCTGCTGCCCTATCTGAACGTCTTGGAAAACGTGATGATCCCCCTGGCCGTGATCTCCGAGCCCCGCAAGCACAAGGAGGAGCGGGCCCTGGCGGCCCTGGCCGAAATGGGGTTGGATAGGAAAGCCCGGCGGCTGCCCAGCGAGATTTCCGGCGGCGAGCAGGAGCGGGTGGCCATTGCCCGGGCCGTGGTCAACGACCCGCCGATCCTCCTGGCCGACGAACCCACAGGCAATCTGGACAGCAAGACCGGGGGCGAAGTCATGGACCTGCTGGTCCGCCTCAACGCCAAGGGGCGGACCATCGTCATGGTCACCCACAGCGAGGAGAACGCCCGGCATGCGGGGCGCATTTTGCGCCTCGCGGACGGGCGGTTGCTGGGCGAGTCGGGTTGACGTAACTGCCCAGCACATGCTGGCCTTTGCGTGAGGCCGAGAGCACGAGTGCGAAATTTTGGGAACAACCAAACACAATCAAGGCCATCCAGCTATGATCAGCCTGCATGACCATTCGACCCTCAAATCCCGTACGCCGTATCATGCGGTCCCAAAAGGACGAACTTCACCGTTCGGTCCGGCATCTCCTGACAGTCCTGGCAGAGAACGACCTTGTCATCGCCTTTTTTCCGGCAAACCTCGCAGTACAAGTAAATAATGATGAAATTGCGCTTTACCGGACAGGAATAGAATCCCTGCCAGTTGGCCTTGAGTGGTTCACCAATGGCCGAGGGGTCGGCCAGAATCATGTCGACTTTTTTCTGGACCAGCTTCTTGATGGATGCATGGCGCTTAACGGCCTTCAAAAAGGCTTGTTCAAACAGTGCCTGCATTAGTCGCCAAACACTTCGCTGTATGTATGCCATTGCACGGAACCGTCACGGAGACGAGTCTGAACGTCTTCCATGGCTGCGTGGAAAGCCGGGTGAGCCATGATCGCTTCCACGGATTCTCCTTCAACCCGACGCTTAAGGGCCAGCAGGTACTGGGTGACAACCTCGGAAAAAGACGTCCGGTTCTCCGCCGCGAATGTTTTGGCGAAATCGGCAAGATCCTGGTCAATGCTGATGTTGATTCTGGCTTTGGACATTTTAGCCTCCTTTTTGTGTATGATATGCGTACGGAATGTGTCATGTCAAAAAAATCAGAGGAATAAAAAATTCTGAGGACATCGCCAATCGGAAAAGTGGGTCAGGGCATGTGTCCGTTTTTGACACACTTTGTGAATAACCTCACCGCAAGACCCGACAGGCAGGATTCCGGCATGGCCGAGAATCAGCGTCTAATACCATTTCTAATTCGCAAATGCGTTATTCGCTTGAGAAAATGCAGTTATCGGGGTCGGCGTCGGCGCTTCGCTATNNATAGCGAAGCGCCGACGCCGATTCAGATTCCGAAAGGGAAGTTTTGAATTGGAAATAGTCTAACCTGCCGATCAAGACATTCCTTGCAACCACCGTGAAGCACACAAAAGTCAGCTTCAGCCCTGCCCCCGCTCCAGCGCGAAGAGCGCCAGCGCGGCGCGCATGTTCGGCCAGAAGCGGACCGTTCGGGGATGGTCCTGGCGGTCCAGGTTGACGAACAGCTCTTTGTGCACCTTCCAGCGCTTTTCCTGGCATAGGGCCCGGAAGTCCTTGACCGTGGCCAAGCGGATGTTCGGGGTGTCGTACCACTGGTAGGGCAGGGTCGGGTTCACGGGCAGGCGGCCCTTGAACACGATCTGGGAGCGGATCCGCCAGTAGGTGAAGTTCGGGAAGCTGACCAGGACCCGCCGCCCGACCCGCAGGGCCTCGGTCAACAGGTGCAGCGGCCTGGCCGTGGCCAGGAGCACCTGGTTGAGCACCACCACGTCGAAGGCCCCTTCCCGCAAATCAGCCAGACTTTCCTCCAGATCGGCCTGGATCACGGACAGGCCGCGGCTCAGGCACTCGGCCACGGCCCCCGGCTCCAGCTCCACTCCGCGTTCTTCCACTTCCCGATCCGCTTTCAGACGCAACAGCAGGTCTCCGTTGCCGCAGCCCAGGTCCAGCACCCTGGCCCCCTGGGGCACCAGGCTGACGATGGACCGGTCCAGGGCCCGGTCCCGGGGACGGCTGCGGCTCCAATCCACCTGTTGGGGGGTGACGCAATGGGCGTTCATGACGCGGCCATCCGGGTCAGGCGCTCCAGAAAACCGGCCACCACGTCGCCCATGCGATGGCCGGGCAGCAGGAAGGCGTCATGGCCCTGGTCGCTTTCGATATTGCAGTAGGACACGTCCAGGCCGACCCGGCGCAGGGCCTGGACCAGTTCCCGGGACTGCTCCGGGGGAAAGAGCCAGTCGCTGGTGAAGGAGGCGACCAAGAACGGACAGCGGCAGCCGGAAAAGGCCGTGGACAGCCGTCCGTAGGCAGCCTCCAGGTCGAAGTAGTCCATGGCCCGGGTGATGTAGAGATAGGTGTTGGCGTCGAAGCGGCGCACGAAGCTCGATCCCTGATGATGCAGGTAGTTTTCCACCTGAAAGTCCTTGGTCAGACAGAAGGAGCGGCCCTGGCCGTTGATGAAGCGGCGGGAGAATTTGCGGAGCATGGCCTGCTCGGACAGATAGGTGATGTGCCCGATCATCCGGGCCAGCCCCAGCCCCCGTTCCGGCTGGGCGTCCAGGGAGTAGTCGCCCCCGTTCCAGTCCGGATCGCTCATGATCGCCTGCCGGGCCACCTCGTTGAAGGCGATGGCCTGGGGTGAGAGGCGGGCCGTGGTGGCGATGGGAATGGCTCCGCGAACCATTTCCGGGAAGCTGATGGCCCACTGCAAGACCTGCATTCCGCCCAGGGAGCCGCCGATCACGGCCAGCAGCCGGGGCACGCCCAGGTGCTTGAGTAGTCGGCGCTGGACCTGGACCATGTCCTTGACCGTATAAAAGGGGAAGTCCAGTCCGTACGGCTTGCCCGTGGCCGGATCAATGCTGGAGGGCCCGGTGGTGCCCTTGCACCCGCCCAGGAAGTTGCTGGAGATCACGAAGTATTTGTCCGTGTCCAGCGGCTTGCCCGGCCCGATCAGGACGTCCCACCAGCCCGGCTTCTCATCCTTTTCCAGGCCGTAATACCCCGCGGCGTGGGCGTCCCCGGACAGGGCGTGGCAGACCAGCACGGCGTTGTCCCGTGCGTCGTTCAGTTGACCGTAGGTTTCATACGCCACGGTGACGGGGTGCAGGGTCTGGCCGGATTCCAGGTGCAGGGTTTCTCCGGGGCCTTCGAAGGTGACCGTTTGGGTCCGAACCGGTTCCAGCCGCCGGACCTCTGGTGGGCGAATTTCCGGAAGGGTTTCCGGGCGTTTGACAATCTGCGTCATGAGGACTCCAATATCTGGCTCGTGGCCGAGGTGTCTATCGAGTTCACAGTTTGGGGCGCAACGGATAAGCTAGGACCAGAACCCGGACGGTTCCAAGGTTCCGAAATCTCGGCTCGCGGTCCATGTCGTCTGTTTTGCGAATGAAGTCGCTCGGACTGGGGAAAGAGACCGAACGAAGCGGGATCAACACCGGGAGGATGGGCCTGAACGCGGCGGGCGCCTTCAGGCCCCGGCCATGCACCATAGGAATGAGGGTGCATCAGGAAAGGCATCCCGTTGCGGCGGGTGGACGAGATGTGAAAAAAGGATGATCTGCATGGCTGCGGTTATCTGGAAAACATGGGATGAGTGAAGAAATTAGCGCTTTTCAGATGCAAGTCAAGAATCGCCGTTGACTCGAGGCTATACCCCTAATCGAAATCGAACGTCATGAGAGATAAGGTGGACGAAAAACCAGGTCAATGTTGAATGCTTAATGATTTCGATTGCGATTTCGATAATTTGGGCTCAAGAACAAGTTTGTCCAGCTTTGTGAAAAAATCGCCGGCTTGACTCCCTTGGCATCCACGAACCAGGAGAGCGATCATGTCCTCCTTGAAACATACTGAAACGCCGGAAAAGTCGAGAGCCTCCGAAGCTTCCGAAGCTGCCGGGGTCGTGTTCCACGCCGAAGCACTGACCAAGATTTACCGCATGGGCGAGGTGGAGGTCTTTGCCTTGCGCGGGGTGGATCTGGACTTGTACCGCGGCGAATTCGTGGTTCTGCTGGGGCCTTCGGGGAGCGGCAAGTCCACGCTGCTGAACATCCTGGGCGGATTGGACCGGCCCACCAGCGGCACGGTCCGCTGCCAGGGGCTGGATCTGGTTCGGGCCACGGAGCGGGAGCTGACCCTGTTTCGCCGCAGGGTCGTGGGCTTCGTCTTCCAGTTCTACAACCTGATCCCCAGCCTGACGGCCCGGGAAAACGTGGCCATTGTCACGGAGATCAGCACGGACCCCATGACCCCGGAGGACGCCCTGAGCCTGGTGGGGCTGTCTGAGCGACTGGATCATTTTCCGGCCCAGCTTTCCGGAGGCGAGCAGCAGCGGGTGGCCATCGCCCGGGCTATTGCCAAGCGCCCCGAGGTGCTGCTCTGCGACGAACCCACCGGGGCCCTTGATTCTTCCACCGGCATCGCCGTGCTGGAGGCCCTGAACCGGGCCAACCAGGACCTGGGCACGACCACCGCGGTGATCACCCATAACGTGGACATCGCCCGGATGGCCGATCGGGTGATTTCCCTGAGCAACGGGCAGATTGCCTCTGTGGTGGAGAACCGGGACAAGAAAGCGCCTCGGGAGCTGTCCTGGTGAGTTCCCAGGTGAGGCCCCAGGTGAGCCCCCAAATGAGCCCCCAAATGAGTTCCCTGACCCGTAAGCTGCTCCGTGAACTCTGGGGGATGCGCGGCCAGGCCCTGGCCATCGCCGTGGTCATTGCCGGCGGGGTGGCCACGCTGATCATGTCCCTGACCAGCCTGGAATCCCTGACCATGACCAGGGACGCCTTTTACCGGGACTACCGGTTCAGCCATGTTTTCGCGTCCCTGAAACGCGCTCCGATCTCCCTGGAGGAGCAGATCCAGGCGATATCCGGCGTGCAGACCCTGGAAACGCGCATTCTGGCCGGGGCCAATTTGGATATTCCCGACTATCCGGACCCGGCCACGGGGCTGTTTCTCTCCCTGCCCGACGGGCGCAACGCCGAGCTGAACCGGCTGCATCTGCGCGAGGGGCGGCTGCCCCGGCCCGGCCGGGACCGGGAAACCGTGATCGGCGAGGCCTTTGCCGAAGCCCACGGCTTTCGCCCCGGCGACTCCCTGGCCGCGATCATCAACGGCCGCCGCCAGGAACTGACCATCGTGGGCATCGCCCTGTCCCCGGAATTCATTTACCACCTCAAGCCTGGAGACCTATTCCCGGATTTTGAGAGGCACGGCATCTTCTGGATGAACCGGACCGCCCTGGCAGCGGCCTACGACATGGACGGGGCCTTCAACGACGTGGTTTTGACCCTGACTCGGGACGCCCGGACCGGCGACGTGCTGGAACGCCTGGACTTCCTGCTGGTGCCCTACGGCGGGCAGGGGGCCGTGGGCCGCGAGGACCAGCTTTCCCATCGCTATCTCTCCGTGGAGCTGGACCAGCTGGCCACCATGGCCACCCTGTTTCCGACCATCTTCCTGGGGGTGGCCGCCTTTTTGCTGAACGTGGTCTTCACCCGGCTGATCAGCACCCAGCGCGAACAGATCGCCATTCTCAAAGCCTTTGGCTACTCCAACGCGCGGATCGGAACGCACTACGCCCAGATGGTCCTGCTGATCTCTCTGCTGGGACTGGTGTTGGGCATGGCCGCCGGGGGCTGGCTGGGGCAGCAGTTGGCCGAGATATACCGCACCTTTTTCCGCTTTCCATATCTGGACTACCACCTTTCCCCGAGAGTAGCCGCTCTGGGGGCCCTGGTCACCCTGGCCGCAGGTCTGTTCGGAGCGCTGTTCGCCCTGCGCGGAGCCGTGCGCCTGCCGCCGGCCGAGGCCATGCGTCCGGAACCGCCGCCGATTTTTCGCACCGCCCTGGTGGAGCGCCTGGGCGCGCGGCGTCTGCTGGGCCAGACCTCGCGCATGGTCCTGCGGAACATGGAACGTCGACCGGTTAAGACCCTGCTGTCCGTGGCCGGCATCGGCCTGGCGTGCGCCATCCTGATGGTCGGTCGGTTTCAGGAAGGGTCCGTGGACTACCTGATCAAGGTGCAGTACGGCCTGGCCCAGCGCGACGACCTGATGGTCACCTTTGTCGAACCCACCTCCCGGCGGGTCCTGTTCGAACTGGCGGCCCTGCCGGGGGTGACGCTGGTGGAGCCCACGCGCATCGCCGGGGTGCGGCTGCATCGCGGCCATGTAACCCATCGCACGAGCATTCAAGGGCTGGAGCCGGACAGCGACCTGCGCCGCATCCTGGACGACCGGCTGAACGTGGTCACTTTGCCGGACCACGGGCTGGTGCTCAGCGATTATCTGGCCGATGTTCTGGTCGTGGGACCCGGAGACATGGTGGAGGTGGAATTCCTGGAAGGCCGCCGGGAGCGCCTGGAGGTCCCGGTGGCCGGAATCGTGCGCGAGTTCACCGGTTCGGCGGCCTATATGGACCTGGATGCCCTGAACCGCATGCTCCGGGAGGGCCCGGCCGTATCCGGAGCCTATCTGGCGGTGGATCCCGAGCTGCGCGGCGAGGCGGTCCGCGCCCTCAAGGACGCGCCCCGGGCGGCCAGCGTCACGGACCGGCAAACCGCCATCCGCAACTTCTACGATTCCATGGCCGACATTGTGCTCACCTTCGCCTTTTTCAGCACGCTGCTGGCCGGAAGCATCGCCTTCGGGGTGGTCTACAACAGCGCGCGCATCGCCTTGACCGAACGTTCCAAGGAAATGGCCAGCCTGCGGGTCCTGGGGTTCACCCGCGGCGAGGTCGGGGCCATTCTACTGGGCGAGCTGGCCTTGATGACCGTCATGGCCATCCCCCTGGGTTTTCTGATCGGCATCGGGCTGATCGCCTACATCGTCCACGGCATCGACTCGGAACTGTACCGCATCCCGATGATCCTGGAGCCGCGTATTTTCGCCTTCGCGGCCACGACCATCCTGGCGGCCAGCGCCCTGTCCTGGGTGGTGGTGGCCAGGCGGTTGAAGAAGCTGGACCTGATCGGCGTGCTCAAAACCAGGGAATGACGTCTTTTCATCAACCCAAAAAAGGAATCGCCCTCATGAACTGGCGCAAGCGCATCCTGATTCTTCTGGCGGTGGTCGCCGGGGCCGTGCTTCTGGCCCTGGGCTTTCGTCCCTCACCCATCCTGGTGGACACGGAACAGGTTTCCCGGGGGCGGGTGGAAATCGTGGTGGAAGAAGAAGGACGGACCAGGGTCAGGGACCGGTACGTGATTTCCGCGCCTCTGGCGGCCCAGGTTCGCCGGATCGCCTGGGAGGTGGGGGACGAGGTGCAAGCCGGCGAGGTGGTCGCCGTGCTCGGGGCCCTGCCCGCGACGACCCTGGACGTTCGGGCCGAGGCCGAAGCCCGGGCCAGGATCCGGGCCGCCGAAGCCGTGATGACCATGGCCGAGGCGGAATTGGACGCGGCCGCCGCCCTGGCTGATCGCATCGCGAGCGAATTGGCGCGGTTGCGACGGTTGGCCGGGCAGGAAGTGATTTCCCACAGCGAGTTGGAACAGGCCGAGACCGAGGCCGACCGGGCCGAGGCCATGAAACGCTCGGCCCTGTTCAGGGTGCGCACGGCCGAGTTCGATCTGGAGGCGGCGGAAACGGCACTGCGGTTTTCCGGTCACGACCGGGAAGACGCGGAAGGATTGGTGGAGCTGCGGGCTCCGGTTTCCGGTCGGGTGCTGCACCGGTTCTTTCAAAGCGCCCGGGTGGTTCAGCCGGGAGAATCGATCCTGGAGGTCGGGGACCCGGCCGCGCTGGAAGTGGAGGTGGACGTGCTGTCCTCGGATGCCGTGCGCCTGGAGCCGGAGATGCGGGTTCTGCTGGAGCGCTGGGGCAGCCCCGAATCGTTGGAAGGCCGGGTGCGCCGGGTGGAGCCGGTGGGCTTTACCAAGGTTTCGGCCCTGGGCGTGGAGGAGCAGCGGGTGCTGGTTGTCGTGGATCTGACTTCACCACCGGAGCAGTGGATCAGACTGGGCCACGGGTACCGGGTCAACGCCCGGTTCCTGCTCTGGGAGGCCGAAGATGTGCTCCGGGTGCCGACCAGCGCCTTGTTTCGCCATGGCGACTGTTGGGCCGTGTTTACGGTCCGGGACGACCGGGCCCGGATGCGGATAGTGGAACCGGGCCAACGCGGAGGCTATTGGACGCGGATCATCTCCGGAATCGAGGAAGGCGAAACCGTGGTCGTCCATCCGGACCGCGAGCTTCGCGACGGCGTGCGGGTCCGGTTGCGCGGTGATGGTGGCGGATGAGTCCGATCCGATCCCCGCGCACCCAGATATTCCTTAGAGGTGATACAGTGTTGTTCAGATATGTTTGCGCATGGTTCCCGACTAAGGGCTTCATTTGAACCCCATGCTTGACCTTGTAGCCAAGAATGGATGACTAGTGAGAGAATATTGTCACACAATGAATAGTCTGGATGTTTGAAGGCGTTCGTTTCGAGCAGTCAGTAACCCCCCATCCCCATCATCCCGCCGCACTGCCCCAGGAGTTCCGCATGGCCCAGAAGCAACGTCTTGAAGAAAGTCCTGCACAGACAGGCTTTTCCAACGCTCACGACATTCTTTTGAACGCGCCCATCGGCATCTTCACGTCCACGCCCGAGGGGCGTTTTCTCAGTGCAAATACCGCCTTGGCGAAAATGTATGGTTACGCGTCGCCCACGGAGATGATCGCATCCATCACGGACATTGCCGCCCAAGTATATGTCAATCCGGCGGACAGGGATGAATTCAAACGCCTTCTGGAAGAGCAGGGAGAGATGGTCAACCATGAATGTCGGTTGCGCCGAAGGGACGGAACCGAGTTTTGGGTTTCGAGAAACGCCCGTGCGATCCGGGATGAAACCGGAGCCGTCACTCACTACCAGGGTTTCACGTCAGACATCACTGAACGCAAACGGGCCGAGGAGGACTTGCGGTTCAAGAATGCACTGCTGGAGGGGATCATGGAAAGCTGTCTCTCCCCCATTTTCTCTCTGGACCGCGAATATCGTTACACCAGCTTCAATAAAAGGCATGCCCAGGGGATGAAGGCGCTGTATGGCGTGGATATCCAGATTGGACACAGTCTTTATGAATATCAAACCGTTGCGGAGGACAGGGAAATATCCCGTCGTAATCTGGATCGGGCTTTGGGTGGCGATTCGTTCATAGATGAGGCCTTTTCCGGTAATCAGGAACTGTCCAGGGTGTTTATAGAAGTCACCCACAGCCCGATCCGTGATGAGCGTGGCCGGGTCATCGGTGTCAGTATTTTTTCTCGTGACATTACCGATCGCAAGCGGGCAGAGAGAGCGCTGAAGGAGAGCGAGGAAAAGCACCGCCGCTTTTTCGAGACCATGACTCAGGGTGTGGTTTATCATGCAGCCGACGGCACCATCATTTCAGCGAATCCAGCCGCGGAAAGGATTCTTGGCCTTACCTTCGACCAGATGCAGGGCAAGACGTCCATGGACCCTCGTTGGAAAATGATCGAGGAAGACGGGACAGCGGTTCCAGGAGAGGGCCATCCGGCCATGATCTCCCTGCGCACCGGAGAAACTTTCGGGCCTGTGATCCGGGGGGTGTTTCATCCGGACAAGAACGCCCATATCTGGTTGTCCATCACGGCTATTCCTTTGTTCCAGCCAGGAGAAGCAAAGCCCTTTCAGGCCTATGCCACGTTCGAGGACATCACTGATCGCAAACAGGCGGAAGAGCAGTACCAGATGCTTTTTCGCGAAATGTTGGACGGCTTTGCCCTGCATGAAATTATCTGCAACGACTCGGGTGAACCGGCAGACTATCGATTCCTGGCCGCAAACCCTGCATTCGAGAGGGCTACAGGTCTAAAAGGCGAGGACATTATTGGCAAAACCGTCCTGGAGACTTTGCCTGAAACTGAAGACCACTGGATCAAGACGTACGGGCATGTGGCCCTGACAGGGGAACCTGTCGTTTTCGATAATTTTTCAGCTGCGCTGCAAAAACATTTCGTGGTTACGGCATTTAGCCCGAAACCCGGTCAGTTCGCCTGTATTTTCGCCGACGTTACCGACCGCAAGCGGGCCGAAGAGGCACTCCTGGAGAGCGAGATCCGTTTCAAGGCCCTGCATAATGCATCATTCGGCGGCATCACCATCCACGACAAAGGCGTTATCCTGGAGTGCAACCAGGGGCTCTCCGAGATCACCGGGTATGGCTATGATGAGCTTATCGGGATGGATGGTCTTTTGCTGATAGCTGAGCAGTCGCGCGATATGGTGATGAACAACATTCTTTCCGGCTACGAAAAACCTTATGAAGCATTCGGGGTGCGCAAGAGTGGCGAGGAATATCCCGTGCGCCTTGAGGCAAGAAACATTCCCTACAAGGGCAAGATGGTTCGCGTCGTTGAATTCAGGGACATCACCGAACAAAAACGAGCCGAAGAGGCGCTTCGCGAGAGTGAAGCGCGTTTCCGCAATCTCTTTGAACAAGTTCCCACTGTCGCGGTCCAGGGATATGGGATGGACGGCAAAACGCTCTTTTGGAATAAAGCATCTGAGAGATTCTATGGGTTCTCGTCGGATGAAGCCATTGGAAAGAATCTTGTGGACCTGATTATTCCAGACGAAATGCGGACTGATGTTGTTCGGGCAATCCAAACCATGTCTGAAACCGGAATGTCTATTCCAGCGGCGGAACTCCATCTGAAGCGGAAGGACGGGTCGCGTATCCAGGTCTATTCCAGCCATGCAGTTGTCCGGAGACCCAACCAGCCACCTGAATTGTTTTGCATCGATATCGACCTGACTGAGCTTAAACAGATCGAACAAGCCCTGATCCAGGCCAAGGAGCAGGCTGAAGCCGCCAACAAGGCCAAATCTGAATTTTTGGCCAACATGAGCCATGAAATACGCACCCCTATCAACGGAATCATGGGCATGATGCAGCTTCTGGAGGTCACTGCCCTGGATGACGATCAAAAGCAGTATGTGCGGTTGGCTGTTGGTTCGGCCAACCGTCTGACCAGACTGCTTTCGGACATCCTGGATCTGTCCCGGATTGAGGCCGGGAAAATGGACATTCATGAGTCGGAGTTCAGCCTTGAGGAGTTGCGGGATTCCGTGTTCGGACTGTTCACGTTCGATGCAAGAAACAAGGGCGTGACCCTGGAATGCGCCATTGAGTCGTCCATTCCCGCCCGGATCGTTGGGGACGAGGCACGAGTCCGGCAAGTACTCTTCAACTTGGTGGGCAACGCCTTGAAGTTTACGGACAAGGGGAGCATTCGGGTTGATGTGACTCCGTTAACATCCGACAAGGGAGACGTTTGCAAGCTGCTTTTCACCGTTGCGGATACAGGTATTGGAATTCCCGTGAATAAGCTCAGAAACGTCTTCAATCCGTTCTTTCAGGTGGAGGGATCGTACACTCGCAGCTTTCAGGGCGCGGGATTGGGGTTATCCATTGTCAAGCGCCTCGTGGACCTTATGGGCGGGAATATCTCCGTGGTCTCTACTGTCGGCGAAGGAACCACCGTGAATGTGATTCTGCCGTTCAAATTTCCTGTCGGTGAGGACAGCCTCAAGCTTCAGGAGATGCCGAAATCGCCCGAAGCAAAGCAGAAGCTGCGCATCCTGCTGGCCGAGGACGAACCGTCCAATGCCCTCCCCATCCAGATGCTGCTGGAAAAGGCCGGACACACCGTGGCCCTGGCCGAAGACGGCCAACAGGTTTTGGACCTTCTCGCCGCCCAGGACTTCGACGTGATCCTGATGGACGTGCAGATGCCGGTAATGAACGGGGTGGAGGCGACGAAAAGGATCAGGAGTCAGGAGTCAGAAGTCAGTAGTCAGAAATCGGACGTCGGAGGGCGGACGTCTGGCTCTCAGGTTTCAGGTCTCATCCCTCAGCCCTCCCACCGGCGAACGCCGATCATTGCCCTGACCGCCTATGCCATGCTCGGCGACCGGGAGAAGTTTCTGGCTGCCGGAATGGACGACTATCTGGGCAAGCCGGTGAGGATGGAGGATTTGGCGAAGGTGTTGGAACGGGTGGTTTCCAACAAAAAGACATAACAGCGGCACGTGGAAAAGACGGCTCCGGAGGCCTATCTGGAGGGGATAGATTTTTAGGGATTTGCCAAGATTCAGTAGGCTTGCCGTTTTGCGCTGCGTACAGTCTGCTACCTCACAGCAAAAGCCCGAGGGAATCAAAGCGATTCCCTCGGGCAATGCGACATGGATTGAACTTGTTTCTTCGAACTAAATCTCAACGTTCAGGCTTTCTCCTCTACCCATGGCACCGGCCATCAATGCCTCACCCCATTGCCCCACCAACAGCACCCTGATATTCACATCCATCCCAATAGTCACACCACCCCAGCGAGATCAGCAAACGGCATGGGGACAGCTTACTATTTGCCAGAAGTGTTGGCAGTGCCAATGGAATTGGCGCAAACAGCAGGGGTTTGATTGGTTGGCGTAATTTTTTAACATTCTGGAATTGTATTATTTTATTCTGGCATGGATCGTGCTTAGAAAGAAGCATCATCGAAATTAAACCTTCAACTCACAAAAGGAGATTGAAAATGCGAAAACTCATCCTGTCCGCTTCCCTGGCCCTGCTGTTCATGGCAACCCCCAACCTTCACGCCGCAACCGGCACCTATATCGACTGCGTCCACGGCTGCCCCGACCTGCTCGACTGCATCGCCTGCTGCAACCAAACCTTCACGAGCATCAAGGATTCCTGCGACGCGAAATGGAACCAGTGCGAGGCCCTGTGCCCCCCGGGGAACATGGACTGTCTCGATGAATGCGTGATGGACAGAAACGATTGCCTCAGCAAGGACACGCGGCATTTCGACTGCCCGCACTGGAAGGGCGGCGGCCCGCAGCCGGGTTTGACAAAGGACAACAGCTGCAGTTGGCCCTGTCACGGAGGTCCAACATCCTGAAGTGAGTGACTTTATTTTTCAGAAGCCACCACTGTTCGCAAACGAAAGGGGTAGGAGAAACACCATGCCAAATATATGGAGAAAGCTTTCCACAACAGTAGCCCTGGCCTTCATGCTCTGCCTGACCGGGCTGGTCATGTCCGGCACGGCATTCGCCCAGCAGTGCGTGGACAACGGGGATGGAACAGTGACGGACAACGGAACCGGCCTGATGTGGCAGAAAGCAACGGCTGGTCCAATGAACTGGGATGCGGCCATGAATTATACTTCCGGCCTTTCATTGGCTGGACATTCTGACTGGGCATTGGCTGATGCAAATACATTAGTCAGATTGTATTCTTCGGCATGCAAGTCAATGCTAGAAGGGGCAGCAGATTCTTTATATTGGTCATTCACCTCTACTGGTTCCGAAGCATTGACAGTCACCTTCAACAACTCTGATACAATTTCTGTTGATAAATCCATCCGTCACCATGTTCGTGCCGCACGACAAAATAATGAGGGAAACACAAAAGCGAGATGCAGACCGTGGTGTGTGACGAATTAAATAATTTGGAATGAAGCGGAAAAAGCAGATAGCCAGTCAATTTAACTATTTATCTGTTAAAAAACCGCTTTGTATACGAAACTTTTAATTCCAAAAAACGAAAATTGCTATGAACAAAAATTCATGAAGACATTTGGAACAATGGCAATTTCACTCACTTTCTGTCTGACAATGCTATTTATCTCTTCTACATCCTTTGCCCAGCAGTGCCTGGACAACGGGGGCTGGACCGTGACGGACAATGGCACCGGCCTGATGTGGCAGAAGGAAACGGCTGGCATGGGGACCTGGGATGATGCCATGAGATATGTATCCGAACTTCCACTTGGCGGACATTCGGGTTGGAGGTTGCCAAGCATCGATGAATTAGCAAATCTGAACAACCGGCCATGTAAATCTTTGATGGAATTAGTGCCGTCCTATTACTGGTCGTCTACTACCTACGCCAGCTATAGGCTCAACGCGTGGATCGTCGACTTCGGTAGCGGCCTCGTGAGCCACTTCAATAAGTTTAATACTTATTATGCTCGCGCCGTGCGTCCCGCACAGTGATCGTTGATTTGACTGTTCTGAGATTTGGCCCTTTGATTAAATTGGGTTGTCGTTGAGGACAGCCTCATTCAGTCAAAGCAGAAGGCTGAAGGCATTCAGACTGTGAAGATCATGCAATATCATCAAGGAGTATCGCCATGCGGAAAATATGGACAAAGCTTTTCACAACAGCAGCCCTGGCCTTCATGCTCTGCCTGGCCGGGATGGTCATTACAAGCGAAGCCCAGGCCCAGAGGTTCGTGGACAATGGGAACGGTACGGTGACGGATACTGTGACGGGGCTGATGTGGACGAAGGATGCCAATATGTTTGGCAACATGGATTGGGATTCCGCCACATCCCGATGCGCTTCGCTTGCCGCGGATAGCATCACGGGATGGAGACTGCCCTCAAAGGATGAGTTCCCCGCAATTTACAAGGCAACTCGCGGTCAGCACCCTTTTGAAGGAATCCAAGGTGAATATTATTGGACCAGCACCCATTACACAGGTTATGGGGAGCATGCGCGTTATTCCATGCACATGTTGACAGGAACATTATCCAGGCTAAGTCATAAAGATAATCCATTCTACGTCTGGTGTGTCCGTAATACCTATTGATTCGCCATAGAGAACAAACACACGCCCTCTGCGCAAAGGCCGCCTGCCCTTCTGGGATGGGTGGCCTTTCTCTTTCTGGCGTGGGACCATCCTGCAAGGCGCGAGGTTGCCCTGTGCGTCCTTCAGCGCAGGGCTGGCAGGGTTGGAGGCTATCAGCGGCGTCTGGGTTCGAGAGCGGTCAGGAAGGGGATGGGGCGGTCACAGTATGAGGTTCTGGCCGAGCCTCATCCCCAACGCCCGAAACCGACTCGGTCCTGTCGTGGGCGGGCTGGAGGGCAAGGGCGGCTTGTGGCAGGGGGGTGGTCGGCTGGGGCTGCGCGGGGGCTTGGGGTGATGACGGGACGCGGTCTGGATGTGGGTGGGCGAAGGATCGATCGAAGAGCGAAACCTGACCCAAAATAACACACACCAATCAGGATCAAGTCTTCTTGCAAAGATTGCTTCGGCCAAGTGGGTAGCAATAGGGTAGCAAAAGAAAAAGGGGTTAAAGCTGATTTAGCTTTAACCCCTTGAATTTGCTGGTAGCGGGGGCAGGATTTGAACCTGCGACCTTCGGGTTATGAGACCGTGGGCACAGCATATAGGCCCTTTCCTTCCCTTTCCTTTCTTTTTCCATAATATCCTGAATAACATGGCTTTACCTGCAATAGGTGCTTGACCTCTTGCCTTTTCTGTCCTATCGTTTGCCCTGCTTTTTGATGCTGAAGGTTGGAATAATGGTTGGAATGGAAACGGGGTTGGAATGGCTTGAACCAAAGGCTTTTCATCCCGAGTGATCCCCCAAAGGTTGGAATGGGAGGGTGGCAAGATGAGCAAACGGATCAAGACAGATTACAAGGGCGTATTTTATCGGATCGTGCCCAGGCTTGGCGGCAAGGGTGAAGAGAAAAGCTATTTTGCGGTTTACAAGGTGAGGGGCAAGATCGTTGAAACAGCGGTTGGGCGGCAATACCTTGACGACATGACCCCGGCGAAGGCGGCCAAACAGCGGGCGTTGTTAATCGAGGGCAAGGCCCAGACTCGGGAAGCGGAACGGGAAGCTGATCGGCAACGGAAGATCGAGGAAGAGGCTCGGCAAGCTGAAGAGGCGGCCCGGAGGGAACAGGAAGACAACAAGCCTATCCTGGCCCGGTTGTGGGATGAATTCAAGACTGCCAAGTCTGACAAGAAATCCATGAACAGCGAAGAGGGGCGTTGGAACCTTCACCTTGCCCCTTTCCTGGCTGACAAGATGCCCAGCGAACTTGTGACCCTGGACGTGCAGCGGATCAACAAGAAGATGAAGGACAAGGGTTTGTCCGTGATGACCCGGAAACACGTTCTGGTATTGCTCAAGCGGATCATAAGCTATGCCGTGGACATGGGGCGGATTGATCCCCCTTACTCCAAGAAATTCAAGATCGACCTGAAGAGCGAGATCGGCAAGGTCAACAACGAGACTACGGAAGACCTGAGCGAGGATCAATTGCACTCGTTGCTTGAGGCTATCCAGGATGCCCCTGATTGTGACCGACAAGGCGCGGACGTGATGCGGCTTGCCCTGGCTACCGGCATGCGGAAAAGCGAGATTTACAAACTTCGATGGGATGAAATCAGTTTTGACCGTGGAAACATAAGGATAACGAACCCAAAGGGCGGCGAAGATCAAGCGATCCCTCTGAACAGCACGGCGCGGACTATCCTTGAGAGCATCCCCAGGGTGACAATGGAAGGTGGACCTTCCCCATGGGTGTTCCCTGGTAAAGACCCCAAGAGGCATATTGCCTGCGTCAAGAGGCAGATAAACAGGATACGGGAAGCGGCGAACCTGCCCGAGGGCTTCCGGCCCATGCACGGGCTGAGACATGCCTACGCTTGCGCCCTTATCAGCAGCGGCAAGGTTGATCTGCCTACCCTTCAGAAGTTGCTCACTCACAAAAGCCCGGCCATGACCCTACGCTATGCCAAGGTCAGGGATGAACGGTTGAATAATGCGGCGGGCGTGATGGATGAGATTTTGAGCAATGCCCATAGCGGCCAAGGCAGGGTGATCCCTTTGGGGCAGGCCCGGTAAACCCAGGGGTGGTCTATTGATAGGCAGGTGTCGTTTCTGAAGGACTTTTTGAGCAACAAGACGAACTGGTTCATATTTGCGAGATTCTGAACCGTGGCGACGAAACGAGTAAACAGTTGAGAGAGCGGATCGAGACAATGGCCCGAAGCAAATAGCCCTGCCTCCCCTCTTTTGTGTGCAAGGCAGTAACCATCTGTGGTTACTGCCTTTTTTTGTTCCTAAATAGGACAGAAACAGTCTTGGTTGACATGAGGGACAACAAACAGCCGAGGCGGGTTGATTCGGCAGGAAAGCGAGGTAGGCTTACGCAAAAAAAGGCCCAAGGTATCGATACAGCGGCGATTAGCCTTTTTTTTCAACCCTATACGCTTTCCACGAAAGCACAGGAGAAATCATGATGCGTACAGACCTTGAAAACCGGGCGACAGTGCTCTCGGCCCTCACCGAAAAAGAGGCAGCGAAGGAACTGGGGGTATCGATGAAAACGCTTCAGGCATGGAGGCTTAAAAGCAGGGGACCAGCATATCTGAAATACGGACGGGCAATCCGGTACCTGCCACACGACCTGACCGCTTACGCCCAGGGTTCAAGAGTGCAACCCCGTAATTGAGACAAATTGAGACAAATGAAAAGCCTATGACCCCGCGCGGTCATAGGCTTTGAAAGAGGTAACTCATGAAAAAACATAAAAATAATATCTCATTTCGCGAGTTTTGTCAATCTTGGTGGCTGGACGCTCTGGTGACTTTGGCGGCCTTTCTTGGGTGGCCCACTTGGACCTGGCTCCATCGGGCGGTGGACCGAGCGCTGGTAGCACGGGAAGGCAGCCATGACATTTAACCGCGAATCTATTCTGCCAATCCAACAGGCGGCCAAGGCTTATTCCCAGGCAGGCCTATCCGTTATCAGCGTTGATGCTAAGCTGAAGACTCCGAAAGGCCCCTGGAAGCGGTCCCAAGCACAAGCACTGACCCCTCAAGAGATCGACGCCTTGAACTTCGAGGCCGTTGCCATTGTTGCGGGCAAAGTTTCGGGTGGGCTTGAATGCCTCGACTTCGATCACAAGGCGGCATTCGGTGAAGAGTGGCGGCAATTGGTTGAGGCGGTTGAACCCGGCTTGGTTGCCAAATTGACGAGGCAGCGGACTCAAAGCGGCGGTCGGCATGTCGTGTATCGTGTTGAGGGGGCGACAATCCCAGGGAATGCCAAGCTTGCCCATGACAATATCCCCGTTCCCGGTCCTGGAAAACACGAATTCGAGGGCAAGCCATACACGGCCCAGGAAGACGGCGGCAAGTGGTTCATTCATCCCTGCATGATCGAGACCCGAGGCGAGGGCGGATATTTCTTGGCGGACCCATCCCCTGGCTACGAACTCATGGGGGGATCATTCCAAGAAATTGTCACAATCTCAAAAGAGCAGTGGGAAACTCTGATACGGGCGGCCCGCTTCCTGGATCGACTACCGGCCAAGCCCAAACAGGAACCCCGGCAAGCTGATGACCAGGGAGACCGTCCTGGCGATCAATTCAATGAGCAGGGCGATCCCTGGCCTATCCTGGAGCGGCATGGATGGACCAAGGCGGGAATCACGAAAGGTGATCGGGAATGGTTGCGGCGGCCCGGCAAGGATTCCGGGTGGAGTGCATCCCTGAACGGCGGCAAGGTGCTGATGGTTTTCAGCACGAACGCGGCCCCGTTTGAGGCTGAACAGAGTTACAGCCCCTTCGCAATCTTTGCCCTACTGGAACACGGCGGCGACTTCGCAGCGGCGGCCCGTGCCCTGAAAAATGCCGGTTGTGCCGGTACGAAAAACAACCGGCACAGCCAGGAACCCAATAACGGCAACGGTTTTGCCAGTAATGCCGGTTATGCCGGTTGTTCTGGGATTATTCAAGAAAAATGCGATCACCTCCCCCCTCCCCCGCTTCATTGCTTTCATCCTGACGTTGCCCACCTGATCAAAGAGGTTGCAATAGCGAAGAGTGCCCCGATTGAGGCAGCAATTGCCCCTTTGCTTGCAGTGGTTGCGGCCATGATCGGGCGGGCAATGGGTTTGAAGATCAAAACGGGTTGGGTTGAATACGGGAACCTATACCTTGCCCTTGTTGCCCTATCAGGAAGCGGCAAAAGCCCTGTAACGAGCTTTTTCTTTCGTTTGGTAAGGAAGCTTGAGCGACAGTTTCAAAAGCGATTTGAAGAGGCCCTAGAGCGTTACGAGCTTGAGTTGTTACAATGGGGCAAGGAAAGCAAGCGTAAGGATACAGTGCCAGGACCAAAGCCGGAAAAGCCAAGACGTGAAGATATATTGGTTGATGATTGGACCGTTGAAAGCTTGACCGATACTCTAGCGGTAAACCCATTTGGAATTCTTGCCTATCGTGATGAGCTTGCCGGGTTGTTGCTTGAGTTGGACAAGTACAGCAACGGCCCAGGCGGTGGAACGAAAAACAGGTTGATGAGTGCATACGATAGCGGACCATGGAAAACATCCAGGATCAACCAAAGTCGTGTTTCATATGTACCTAATGCTTGCATAAGCTTATATGGAACAATCCAACCAGTGCAAGCAAAAGATATTTTCACGGGATCAGATAAAGCGACCGGCTTTCTTTCTCGTTTCCTGATGATCAATGCAGCAATCAAAGCTCCTTCCTATTTCAATGAGAGATCAGAAAGTTTTGAGGCAATCAACACCATTGAAAGGCTTATCAATGGCCTTTACAAGATCAGAAAGGAAGAGAGGGCTTAACTATGGAACAAGCAACTATTCTTGATTTTAACGATACGAAAGAGCGAGAACAACAGCCCCTCGTTATCGATTGTGACCGTGAAGCGAAAGAATACTATATCAAGTGGCATGATCAGCTTGCCCTTGAAGCATGGTTGGGAACTGAAGAGGATGAAGACAGCATGCTTGCCAAGTTGCGCGGGCAATGCTTGAGGATTGCGTTACAATTGCATGCCATGGATGCAATCCTTGACGAGAAAGCGATTGATGCCCCGCTTTCCCTGGACGTTATGACGCGGGCTTGTGGGTTGGCGGATTGGCTGAAAGCCCACCAAAGGCATGCCTGGAAGATGCTTAAAGGCGCGGCGGCAATGCCAACAGGGAGAGAGCTTAGGGTTTGTGAAGCCATTGTGGCCTTGGAAAGCGAGATAGTGAAGGGCTTCCTTCCCACGGCCCGGATCGTGGAGACGGTGAACGGATCAACGGATGAACGCTTTCATATGACCCCCGAGGCAGTGGGAAAGGTTTGCTCAAAGCTTGGCCTTGAGGGCGCAAGAACCGGACAACAGAAAGGATGGAGCGTTTCTCCTGATGACATTGCCCGTTTCATGAAATTCCTAGAAACAACCGGCACAACCGGCAAACCCGGCAAAAGCGAGGAACGGCAAGGCTTCCCAGGAATGCCGGTTGAAAATCGAACCGGCACAACCGGCACAGATGAAAACGCAACAGAGCGTGAACCTACCGGCACAACCGGCAAAACCGTCACGGACCCCGAAGACGTGGAGGTTTTCTAATGCTGAAAATCAAGACGTTGACCGGCGCGGGGTTGGTTGTCCGGTTGGATGCCCAGGGCGGCCTTGTGGTTGAGGGGTTGAAATCGATTGACCCCAAAGGCGCGGAAGAGTTGCGGCGATATATCCGAGAGAACAAGGCCCAGATCATTGAAGAGTTGCAAACCCAAGCCCAGGGCGGCCCCGTTATCCTGGAAGAATCAAGCATCGAGAACCCGGCCCCGTGCCCCGAGACGGCGGCCCTTGAAATCCTGGATATGGCCCGGCGCGATTTTATCCGGCTTCACGCGGACCAGAGCGGCGGCTTTTGGTGGACGGCCCCGGACTACGAGAACGACCCCGGCAGCTTGGCCTTTATTGCGGACGTATGGCTTGAGGCATGCCCGGCCATGTTCCGGTTGATGGAATCGGGCGGCCTGGACCACCTGCTAACCAAGCGGGCCACATCCGCCACCCCGGCTCAACCCGTGGAGCGCCCACGCAAGAAACGGATCACTCCGGCCATGATGGAGCGGTACAGAAGGGCGCGACCCCGGATTGAGGACCACATGCCGGAACTGTTGGCCCAGGGTTGGACCCGGCGCACCCTCTTCCGTGCTGGACGGCATCCCTACCCCTTCAGCGAGTGGGGCCTAGCGTGGTCTTCCAACTGGACGGCTTCCAACTTGGTCCGAGTGGAGATCACTTCGGACTGCGTGGGCTTCGTTCTGGCCGAACCCAATCGAACGGTAAGGCAGGTGACGCGATGCAAATGATTTTGACCAACTCCGCGACAGTGGTCGGACTCCCTCCCGGACCGGTCCGGGAGAAAATCAAGGCTCGGCTGACCATTGTGAACCCGGCCAGAATCGAGGCGGCGAAACGTGGGCGGTATTGCGCTCACCTGCCTCGGCAACTTTGTTTCTACGAGGAAACGCCGGATTCTCTCACCGTTCCCCGAGGCTTTGCCCGCGAAGCCTGGCGCGTGCTGGCGGCTCACGGGTTTAGACCGGAGATCATCGACAACCGGCTGACCCTGGCCCCGGTGGACTTTGTTTTTCGAGGGCGGCTTCGGGATTACCAGCAAGCAGCCATGGATGCTCTGGCCCCTTATTCCGACGCGGTTCTTCAAAGTCCCACGGGTTCCGGGAAGACCACGTTTGCCCTGGCCATGATTGCCAATCGTAAGCAACCGGCCCTGGTGGTTGTTCACACCTCGGCACTTCTCGAGCAATGGGCGGATCGCATCGAGCAATTCTTGGGCATCCAGGCCGGGCTTATCGGCAACGGCAAGGGCTTGGTCCGCGATGTAACTGTTACAACGGCTCAGAGCGCCAAAAACCGCTTGGGCAACCTTGTGGGCTGCTTCGGTATGGTCGTGGTGGATGAGGCGCATAGAACCCCGTGCAGCACATTCTCACAGGTGGCTTCATCGTTCCCGGCAAAGTATCGCCTTGGGGTGACTGCAACCCCCCAGCGACGCGACGCCATGACACCGGCCCTGCATTATCACCTTGGCCCGCTGGTCCATCGTGTTGACGATGGCATACTCGTTGAACAGGGCGCGGTGCTTCGGCCTGAAATCGAAATCCACGAAACGGGGTTCCGGTACGGATATCGGGATGACTTCGCGGCCATGGTGCAAACCATGATCGAGGATGAACCCCGTAACCGGCTGATCCTGGACGTGATCCGCAAGGCTTCAAAGCCGGTGCTCTGCGTTTCAGACCGGGTGGAGCACATCGAGCGATTGGCCGCTATGTGCAACGGCGGGCATGGCCGAGTGGCCGTCATGCACGGCAAGACCCCGACCACGGAGCGGCAGTCCATTACCGCGAACTTGGAGAAAGGCGGCGTGGACGTGCTGTTCGCAACTTCGGCCTTGATTGGCGAAGGGTACGACGCCAAAGGGCTTTGCTCCCTGGTGCTGGCTTCCCCGGTACGCTGGAGCGGCAAATTGATTCAGCTTTGCGGGCGGGTATTGCGGCCATCACCAGGAAAGGTTGCGGTCATTCTTGATATCGTTGATCCGCTTCAACCTATCCTGGCGCATCAGGCCAAAACCAGAATGGCCGTGTACCGCAAGGAATACGGTTTCGACATCAACAATTCAAATCAGGAGTAAGCAATGGAATCCATTAAGTTTGAATTCGTGAAGGCGGCTGGTTTTACGCGGCATCATTGCCACATTTGCGGCGGAACCACTGAAAAATCATCCATTTTGACCGAAGTCACCCTGGGCGAATACGAGGGACTTCGCGTTTGTGAACGGTGCGTAGAGGAGCGTGATTTTGACGCGAAGATCAAGGAACAGGCTGACTGGCTCGAAGCCAGAGCGCGAAAATTGCGAACTCTCCTCGGCAGGCTTGTTGTCCCGACCTACGAGGAGTGGCGAGCAGCGGAGGTGCTCGCGGATTGGGAGATTTGCCGCTCTGTCCATCCCCCATGTCCTTGTCCGCCCCCAGGAATGGCAACGCGGCATTCTGAGCAAGGGCGACGGTCCAGACACGAAGAGCCAGAGCTTGGCAGCGGCAGGGCGGATGCCCTTAACCTTGCGGACTTCGCACGAAGGAGGAAGTAACCTGATGAAGCAAAGTGATGATTTGGAAATCCACATCAAAGACCTGAGACGACTGCGCGACATTGCGATTGCGACCCGGAAGATCGGCCCGGCGATCAGCGCGGAAGTTGCAATCGGGCGGGCCTTGGTTGCGGCGAGTGCGGGCGTGGTGGGTGCCCCGAGGACGGTCTACGACATGAGCGACGATGAACTATTGGCGATTGCATCCCGTGGAAAGGAGGTGAAACGTAATGACTCAAGAACCTGACAAAGCAGAAAAAAAACAGGGCGGGCGTACCCGTTTCAAGCCGGGACAATCGGGCAACCCCCAGGGGCGGAAACTCGGGTCACGCAACCGGGTTTCTGTTATGGTGGATGAGTTGTTTGAGGGTGAGGCCCAGGCGATTGCGCAGGCGGCTATCCAGAAGGCCAAGGAGGGCGATTCTGCTATGCTCAAGGCCTTGCTTGACCGGATATGCCCGCCAAGAAAAGAACGGCCCATCACCCTTGATCTTCCCTCCCTGGTGGACGCCACGGCCATTCCCGACGCTACGCGGGCGATCATCGAGGCGGCGACAAAAGGCGAGCTTGAACCCGGGCAAGCGGTGACAATGATCCAGGCCATAAGCGGACACCTTAAGGCCATTGAAATTTCGACACTGGAGAGCAGGTTATCACGGCTCGAAGAGCAGCAGGGAGGTTGATGTTATGGCGAATCTTGAACCAAGGATAAAAAAACTCGAGCGTTCCCAGGGCGTGGCGGGCGATTATCCGCTTGTCTTCGTCCAGGGCGAACACGAAACCCAGGATCAGGCCGTTGAGCGTCATTTGGAGCAGTATCCCGGCTTAGAGGCGTACCTTGCGAAACATCCAAAACGGCCACTGGTAAACCTGGACGGGTGAGACCCGGTGTTGACCGTTGCGCGGATCAAAAGGCCGTCCCACTTCCGGTGGGCGGCCTTTTTTATTCCTTTCCTTGCGCGGTGGACCGGCTATTCACCAACTTCAGTACGTCCCGCCGCCGCCAGGCCGTGCATTTCCCGCCCAATTCGATAGGCTGGGGGAAGCGTCCGCTCTTGACCCCGTTCCACCACGTCGTTGCCGATACGGGCACGATCTTGAGTATGTGTTTAAGCCGAAGCAGTGCATCCGGGTCTTGCGGGATGTCTGCGGGCAGAGGGGGAGCAGAGGCGGCGGAACCTGTCCGGACATTATGTTCGTCGAGGCAGCTCAGGACATTTGTTAAGGAAAATTCTGGGCAGTCTTCCGGGGGCTCATCGATTCTTAGGAGGAAGAACAGCTCGTTCCAAGAGTCCTCCACGACTTTGCTCCGAAGTGCCTGAATATCTACGGCCAAACTCTTTGGACCGAAGGCATGATGTATGGTTGAACGGAGTTTTTCGAGGTCATCAAGAGTGCTTTGTAGTGCATCATGGCGGGCTATGATGTCTTGAATTTTTTTGTACAGATTCATGCTGTTGGCCTCATTGATTGATTGGAACCACAAAAGCGAAAAGCGAAAACCCGCACATAATTGACCTTTGCCTCGTTGGTTGGCAAGAGGAAGATATATTTCGACTCTGACTGTGAGGGGCATATCCATGAGCGACCTGCCGTATCCCAAGTCAAACCTGTACTGGATGCCCAAGAAGGAATGGGCAAGCCTGACAGTCCAAGTACCGGACGGCCTGACGGAAATCTCCGACCTGGAACACCTGCTTTGGATAGTACAGGAAAACCTTCGGTGAATACTTCAGGGGCAGGAAAGCCCGCTGGAGTCGGCGCTGTATCTGGTGTCGGAACTGGAGATGGCCGGACTGATCGACCAGTATCCTGACCCGAGACTCCTGGCCGATGGTGACGACCAGGAATGGGTTCAACTGTTTCACCGGGAAAAACTTCAAATGCAGATCAAACAGGCGTTGGAAAAATTCCGGTTCCCGATAAAGTTGAAACCAAGCCGCGAAGCACAGGAGATGTTTGAAGACCTGACGATTCACGACCGGGTAAACGCTCTGGTGTGGTAGAGCATGAGATGGGATCGGCCAAACTTTTTAACAAGGGGTTTGAGAACTGGCCATTCCGGCATTCTTGATAGTCTCATCGATAGTTCCCAGAAGTGCCCCGACTTGAGGGGTTTGAGACTTTAGTGCTCAGGGAGCATCGTTCATGTTGATCTTGTTTCTTGCCCCGACTTGAGGGGATGAAAAAAGCAAAAGCCCGATCTCGGTATGAGATCTGGCTTTGTTTTTGGGGGCGTTTCGGATATGCGGACCGGGAAGGAGCACAACCCATGACCGACCTCGATAAAGCCAAGATCATCCTGGCCGCCACTAACAACGGAGCGGACCTGCCCGAGCACCAGAAAATCATCATCAGTGCCGTCAGGCGAGACACGCTGGGCCAGAATACCGGAGTGCGGATGGTATTTGAGGATATGTACGAGCAGTGCCGGGAACGAACTGGAGAAGTAAAGCCGGGATGAGTAACCCGTCTGTCCTGCCGCACAAAAATTAACCGGCCCAGAGCAAAGCCCGGAGCCGGTACTGGCCACGCCCGAGGTAACAGGCCGCCAGCGGTGCGGGTTGGTCTGGACACTCGCGCACTTGCCCGGCACGGCGGGGTGGTATGTGCAACTTAGGCCCCATGTGTGTGCCAGTTCAAATCTACCCCGTGCCCTCATTCAAGACAACCCGCTGGGCACTGAAATGGAGATAACCCATGAGCACCCTGACAAAAGCGGAAATCATAGACGCAGTATACGATAAGACTGATCGTACCCGTGGCGAGGCCAGGAAGTACGTTGAGTCTCTTATCTCAATTATGAAGACCGCAATAGTTCGCGATCACGCCCTGTTGATCTCAGGCTTCGGCAAGTTCGAGGCATATGCCAAGAAGGCCAGGAAGGGCCGCAACCCGGCTACTGATAAGCCAATAACTCTTGAGGCGAGGAAGGTGGTCGTGTTTCGGTTGTCGAAGAAGTTTCGGGATGAGTTGAATTAAGAAAGATTCCAAAGTCGACCTGTTCGAGTAACCCTCATTAGGATTTTGTCTCTTTATGAACCAACAGTCTTTGTCCGCCTTCATCTGGTCCGTCGCTGACCTCTTGAGGGGTGACTACAAGCAGTCTGAATATGGCCGTGTTATTCTACCCTTTACCGTCCTGAGACGCCTTGATTGCGTCCTGGCCCCTACGAAGCAAGCCGTTCTGGTCGAGTTGGAAAACCGCCAAAAGCTGGGCATCAACCCTGAACCCTTTCTGCTAAGGGCTTCTAGACAGACCTTTTTCAACACCTCCCCCCTCGACATGAAGAAGCTCATGGGGGATCAGGATCACATCCGGGAAAACCTCTTCAGCTACATCAATACGTTCTCCTATGCCGTGCGGGATATCTTCGAACGATTTGACTTCCACGCCCAAGTTGAACGCCTCGCCAAATGCGGCCTGCTTTATCGTGTCACCGAGCGCTTCACTCAGTTCGACCTCCACCCTGACGTGGTAAGCAACCACCAGATGGGGCTTGTCTTTGAGGAACTGATTCGGAAGTTCGCCGAGCTTTCAAACGAAACAGCCGGAGAACACTTTACCCCGCGAGATGTTATCCGGCTTCTGGTCTGCCTTATCTTCATCGAAGACGACGATGTTCTGTCCAAGCCTGGCGTGGTCCGCGCACTCTATGACCCAACCTCTGGAACCGGCGGCATGCTGTCCATTTCCGGTGAATATCTTGCCGAGCACAACCCCAAAGCCCGACTGACGGTCTTTGGTCAGGAGTTGAATCCTGAGTCCTTCGCCATCTGCAAGGCGGACATGCTCATCAAGGGCCAGGACGTTTCGAACATCGTTTTTGGCAACACACTCTCCGATGACGGACACAGCGGGAGATATTTCGACTACATGCTCTCCAATCCACCTTTTGGCGTGGAGTGGAAGAAGGTAGAAAAGGAAGTCCGCAAGGAGCACACCACTCTCGGATTTAATGGCCGCTTTGGCCCAGGGCTGCCCAGAATATCCGATGGGTCCATGCTTTTCTTGCTCCACCTCATCAGCAAGATGCGCCCCGTGGCTGAAGGTGGGTGCCGGTTCGGCATCGTCCTCAACGGATCGCCGCTATTTACAGGCGCTGCTGGGAGCGGGGAAAGCGAGATTCGCCGGTATGTCCTGGAGAACGATCTTCTGGAAGCCATCGTCGGATTGCCCACGGACATGTTCTACAACACCGGCATCAGCACCTACATATGGATCGTCAGCAACAAGAAACCTGAACACCGAAAAGGACTTGTCCAACTCATTGATGCCTCGAATATGTGGCAGAAGATGCGCAAAAGCCTGGGCAGCAAGCGCAAGGAACTGTCCGAGGATCACATTGCCGAGATCACCCGGCTTTTCGGCCAATTTGTGGAGGCTGAGGCTGACGGCAAGCCCATCAGCCGGATATTCAAGAACACCGACTTCGGCTACCGCACCATCACCGTAGAGCGTCCGGAGCGCGACGCGAAAGGCAAGATCGTCCTGGGCCAGAAGGGTAAGATGAAGGGCAAGCCCATGCCGGACTCAAAGCTTAGGGACACCGAGAACGTACCATTGAGCCAGGATGTGGAGGAATACTTCAAGCGGGAAGTCCTGCCCCATGCCCCGGATGCCTGGATCGACCACGACAAGACAAAGGTGGGTTACGAGATACCGTTCAACAGGCACTTCTACGTTTTCAATCCGCCCCGGCCCTTGGACATGATTGATGCTGACTTGAAGCTAACCACGGACAGAATCAAGGCGATGATCGAGGGGCTGACGGCATGAGCTTTCCGAAGTATCCGGAGTATAAGGACAGTGGAGTTGATTGGTTGGGAGAGGTGCCATCCCATTGGAGTATTGCTCGAACAAAAAGGCTTTTCCAGATTGTTGGTGGTTCAACTCCTAAATCTGACAATGATTTGTATTGGGATGGTGATATCGTATGGATAACACCCGCAGACCTTAGCCATCTACGATCATTTGAAATTTTGGATTCAGCCCGACGCATTACGGCAGAGGGTCTAGCGTCATGTGGCACAACAATGGTCCCAAAGGGAAGCATTGTTTTATCAACTAGGGCTCCAATTGGTTCTCTTGGTATTTCTGATGTTGGACTCTGCACAAACCAAGGCTGTAAATGCCTTATTGCTGTAAATATAATTGAGCCAAGATTCTATGCGTACATGTTCTCCATTGCCTCAGTGCAATTGAACATCAGGGGCAAAGGAACGACTTTTTTGGAGCTTTCTGGAGATGCGTTAGCGGCATTTGAGCTTGTTTTTCCGCCCCGCTATGAACAATCCGTCATCTCCGCCTTCCTAGACCGTGAGACCGCCAAGATCGACGCCCTGGTTGCCGAGCAGGAAAAGCTGATTGACCTCCTCAAGGAGAAGCGGCAGGCGGTCATCTCCCATGCCGTGACCAAGGGGCTTGATCCGAATGTGCCCATGAAGGACAGCGGCGTGGAGTGGTTGGGGGAAGTTCCGGAGCATTGGGCGATCAAGCGCTTAAAGCATCTTAGCCCTCAGATTTCAGTTGGCATCGTAGTCAATCCGAGCAACTATGTAGCAGATGAAGGATATCCTTTTTTGTATGGCGGTGACATCGCGGAGGGGCAGGTCAGGGTTGACGGGGCACGTCGGATCAGTGGAGAGGACAGCAAGAGAAACGGAAAAACTCAACTAAAGCAAGGCGATATCGTCACTGTGCGAGTTGGTGCCCCAGGAGTCTCTGCCGTGATCCCGGCTGAGTGCGAAGGAGGGAACTGTGCCTCCGTGATGCTCATAAGAAAAGGAATGTTCAACCCCGAGTGGTTGTGCTTTGCCATGAACAGCCGCATGGTGCGGTATCAAGTAGAGTTAGTTCAATATGGCGCTGCGCAAGAGCAGTTCAATATCAGTCATGCAGTTGAGTTTTTAGTGGCCACTCCGCCAAAAGAAGAGCAAGACTCAATTACGGACCATCTGCTAGCCGTGATTTCAAAAATTGACGATTTGATCGACACATCCCGACACGCCATAGACCTCCTCAAGGAACGGCGTTCAGCCCTCATCTCCGCCGCCGTGACCGGCAAGATCGACGTGCGAGGACTGGCGGACGTCACGCAGTAACGCCCTGGAGAACCCATGAGCCTGCACAAGGAAATCGAGTTCGAGAACGACATCTGCTCCCATCTGGCCGCTCATGACTGGCTGTATGATCCTGAAGGCTGCCACGCATTTGACCGGCAACGGGCGCTTTTTCCTGCCGATATCATTGCATGGGTGCAAGAGACCCAACCAAAAGCCTGGGACGGGTTGACCAAAAGCCATGGCGTGGCGGCTGAGGCCGTCCTGCTGGACCGCATCCGCAAACAGTTGGACGACCGAGGAACCCTTGATGTCATCCGTTTTGGAGTTGAACTTCTGGGCCTTCGCCAACCCCTGAGCCTTGCCCAATTCAAGCCCGCCCTGGCCATGAACCCGGACCTTCAGGTCAAGTACGAGACCAACCGGCTCAGGGTAGTGCGGCAGGTACGCTACTCCGTCCACAATGAGAACTGCCTGGACCTCGTGCTGTTCCTGAACGGCATCCCTGTGGCAACGGTGGAGATCAAAACAGACTTCACACAGTCGGTCCATGATGCTGTTGATCAGTACCGCTTTGACCGACAACCCAGGCCGAAGGGACAAGGCGCGGCGGAACCTCTTCTTGATTTCCCCCGTGGAGCCCTGGTTCACTTCGCCGTGAGCAACTCTTTGGTCCGTATGGCCACCAAGCTTGAGGGAGCATCTACGACCTTCCTGCCCTTTGACCGAGGGGATAACAATGCGGCGGGAAACCCGATCAACCCAGAAGGTCATGCCACCTCTTACCTGTGGGAGGAAGTCTGGGAGCGGGAAAGCTGGCTGGAAATTCTAGGCCGATATATTGTGGCCATGCGGGATTCCAAAAAGCGTATCGAGAAAATCATCTTCCCCAGGTACCACCAACTCTACGTCACACGGAAACTTATCCGCACCGTACTGGAGGAAGGCCCAGGGAAGAAATACTTGGTCCAGAACTCAGCGGGATCGGGGAAGACCAACGCCATTGCATGGTCCGCCCATTTCCTGGCAGACCTCCATGACGCCGACCACAAGAAGATATTCGATTCGGTTATTGTGGTCAGTGACCGGACGGTTCTGGATGCCCAGCTTCAGGATGCCATCTTCAACTTCGAGCGGACCACCGGCGTTGTGGCCACCATCTCAGGAGAACATCAAAGCAAAAGCAGCGAACTGGCCCAGGCGTTATCAGACGGTAAGAAAATTTTGGTTTGCACCATCCAGACCTTCCCCTTCGCTATCAAGGCCGTGCAGGAACTGGCGGCAACTCAGGGCAAGACGTTTGCAGTCATCGCCGACGAGGCCCACAGTTCCCAGACTGGCGAGGCAGCAGCCAAACTCAAACAGGTGCTGACCGCCGAAGAACTGAAGGAACTGGAGGATGGTGGGGAAATCAGTGTGGAAGACCTGCTGGCCGCTCAAATGGCCGCACGTGCTCGGGAGGACGGCATCACCTATGTGGCCTTCACGGCGACACCCAAGGCCAAAACCCTGGAGTTGTTCGGGCGACGTCCCGATCCTTCCCGGCCTGCCTCAGCAGACAATGCTCCGCAGCCTTTCCACGTCTACAGCATGCGTCAAGCCATCGAGGAAGAGTTTATCCTCGACGTGCTCAAGAACTACACCACCTACAATCTGGCTTTCCGTCTCGCCTGCGAAGGCAAGGAAATTGACGAGACTGAGGTTGAACGCAGTGAGGCCATGCGGGGCATCATGCACTGGGTCAGACTCCACCCCTACAACATCAGCCAGAAGGTCAAGATCGTTGTCGAACATTTCCGCGAAAACGTCGCGCCTTTGCTCGGCGGCAATGCCAAGGCTATGGTAGTCACCGCCAGTCGTGCGGAGGTGGTGCGCTGGCAGCTTGCCACCCAAAAGTACATCAAGGAACAAGGTTACAAGATGCAGACACTTGTGGCCTTCTCCGGTGAGGTGAAGGACGAGGAACTGGGGCCGGACGGATTCACTGAGACGAGCAAGATACTGAACCCGACTTTGAGCGGTCGGCATATCAGGGAAGCCTTTGGGACCGATGAGTTCCATCTGCTTCTCGTAGCCAACAAATTCCAGACCGGCTTTGACCAGCCCTTACTTTGCGGCATGTATGTGGACAAGCGCCTTGCCGGTATCCAGGCCGTACAAACCCTCTCCCGCCTCAACCGCTGTTTTCCAGGGAAAGACACCACGTACATACTCGACTTCGTAAACGATCCGGATGAAATTCTAGCAGCATTCAAGGTCTACTACGAGACTGCGGAACTGGACGGGGTGACTGACCCGAACCTTGTCTTTGATATCCGGGCCAAACTCGACGCCCAGGGCTTCTACGACGACAAAGAGGTAGACCGGGTGGTCAACGTGGAGTTGAACCCAAAGTCTAGCCAAAAGGAGCTTACTGCTGCCCTTGCCCCCGTGGCTGGCCGCTTGCTCCGACGATACAAAGAACTCCAAAAGGCCATAAAGGAGGCGAAAGCCACCAAGAACGCCAAAGCCGAAAAAGAGGCTCAGGAAGAGAAGAAAGCCTTGGAATTATTCAAACATAATATGGGGGCCTTCAAGCGAGTCTATTCCTTCTTGTCCCAGATATTCAACTACGAGAATACAGACATCGAGAAGCGGGCCATCTTCTATCGGCGGCTTCTCCCTCTGCTGGAATTTGGGCGTGAGCGCGACGTGATCGACCTGTCAGCAGTAGTGCTCACTCATCACCAACTCAAGAACAAGGGCAATCGGGACATGCCGATAGGCCCTGGAGCTACAGGCAAATTAAAGCCCATGACGGACACAGGAAGCGGGGAGGTCAGGGAAAAACAGAAAGCCTTACTGGCCGAGATCATTTCCAAGGTAAACGAACTGTTTGAAGGAGAGCTGACGGAAGACGACAAGCTCATCTACGTGAACAACGTCATTAAAGGAAAACTTCTGGAATCAGAAATTCTGGCAGAGCAAGCATCCAACAATACGAAGGAACAGTTTGCCAACTCACCGGACCTGGCCAGCGAAATACTCAACGCCATCATGGACGCCCTGGAAGCGCACACGGTAATGAGCAAACAGGCCCTGGAGTCAGAAAAAGTTCGGCATGGGCTGAGAGACATCTTATTGGATCACGCCGGGTTGTATGAGGGATTGCGTAGCAAGGCCGGAATTAATGCTCCAACTCCCTGATCACGCTCACCACAACGCCCCAGACCTCGCATTCCATTTCCGGCGTCACCTCAATCACCGGGTAGGCGGCATTGGCCGGGGCCAGAAAAGCCTTCCCGTCCCGCTTCTTCAACGTCTTCACCGTGAACCCGCCGTGGATCAGGGCGATGATGATCTTGCCGTCCATGGCCTGAACTTTTGAAGGTTTTCCAGGGAAGACGAAACCGGCCATTGAAACCGTATCGGATCGGCGGCGGATCATGCCGGGTTGTTGCCAGTGGGAAATCCTGATTTTGGCCGTGGAGGTTGGAATAATGGTTGGAATGGAAATCAGACAACAAAAAAAGGGTTACGATTTTCATCGTAACCCCTTGAATTTGCTGGTAGCGGGGGCAGGATTTGAACCTGCGACCTTCGGGTTATGAGCCCGACGAGCTGCCATACTGCTCCACCCCGCGCCAAAGAAAATGATATTTACTGATGCTCCGGACGAATGTCAATCGGTTTATGTTTTTTTAAGAAAAAAATCCGCTCGCGTTGGTTTGGCCCAGAGTTTTCCTTTGGGCCGCCTTGACTTCCGGGGCGGCATACTTCAGATATTTTTGTTGGTTGCGAACCTATTTTTCTCATCACGTTTTTCGTCCACTAAAGGCATCCCATGACCGATTACAAAAAAACTTTGAACCTGCCGCAAACGTCCTTTCCCATGCGGGCCAATCTGAGTCAGAATGAACCAAAAATGTTGGCCTTTTGGGAAAAAATCAACGCCTACGAGGCCATGATCGCCCCCAATGCCGGGGCGCGAACCTACGTTCTCCACGACGGCCCGCCGTATGCCAACGGCCATATTCACCTGGGCACGGCCCTGAACAAAGTGCTCAAGGACATCATTGTCAAGTCCCGAAACATGCAGGGGCTGCGCGCCGAATACGTGCCCGGTTGGGACTGTCACGGGCTGCCCATCGAACTCAAGGTGGAGCAGGAGTTCAAGCTGAAGCAGAAGCCCGTTTCCACTCTGGAAATCCGAGCCCGGTGCCGGGAGTACGCCACCAAGTATCTGGACATCCAGCGCGAGGAATTCAAGCGTCTGGGCGTGCTGGGCACCTGGGACGACCCGTATCTGACCATGAAGCCGGCTTATGAGGCGGCCACGGCCAGGGAACTGGCCAAGTTCATGGCCAAGGGCGCGGTGGTCCGGAACAAGAAGCCGGTGCATTGGTGCTGCTCCTGCGAAACAGCCCTGGCCGAGGCCGAAGTGGAGTACGGGGAGCATGGTTCCCCATCCATTTACGTGGCCTTTCCGGTGAACGACCCCAAGCTGGCCGAAGTGTTTCCGGGGCAGGGCGAGGCTGTGACGTCCATCGTGATCTGGACCACCACTCCGTGGACCATTCCGGACAACATGGCCGTGGCCGTGCATCCGGAGTTTTCATATGCCCTGGTTCAAGTCAAAATGGCTGAAGGAGATGCGCGGTTCATCCTGGCCGAGGAACTGGTTCCCAGGTTGAAGGAAGTCTTCGGTTGGGCCGACGTCCAGGTGCTGGCCAGCGTGCCCGGGCAACACCTGGAGGGGCTGCTGGCCGCGCATCCGTTTTACGATCGCCCTTCACCCGTGGTTCTGGCCAATTACGTGACCTTGGAGGCCGGTACCGGCTGCGTGCATACGGCCCCCGGTCATGGCCGGGACGACTATGAAACCGGATTGCGCTACGGTCTGGAGACCCTTTCTCCTCTGGACGACCGAGGTTGTTTCTATCCTCAGACCGAGTTGGTGGGCGGACTGAACGTCTTCAAGGCCAATCCCAAGGTGATCGAAATCCTGGAGCAAAACGGCAGATTGCTGGCCCAGGAGAAAATCTCCCACTCCTACCCGCATTGCTGGCGCTGCCGCAAGCCGGTGATTTTCCGGGCCACCATGCAGTGGTTCATTTCCATGCAGGCCGATGATCTGCGCGGCAAGGCCCTGCATGAAATCGACGAGAAGGTACGCTGGATTCCGGCCTGGGGCCGGGAACGGATCCACAGCATGATCGCCAACCGCCCGGACTGGTGCATCTCCCGGCAGCGCAACTGGGGCGTGCCCATCGTGGCCCTGATCTGCAAGGAGTGCGGCCATACCTATACGGAACCGGACTGGGTCGTTTCCGTGGTGGACCGCTTCGCGGGACATGAACGGGGAGCGGACTATTGGTTCGAAGCTTCCCTGGACCAGGTGGTCCCGGACGGCTTGGCCTGCCCGGACTGCGCTTCGACCTCCTGGGAAAAGGAGGACGATATCCTGGACGTCTGGTTCGATTCCGGAACCAGTTTCGCCGCTGTTCTGGAACAGCGCCCGGAATGCACGTTCCCGGCGGACCTATATCTGGAAGGATCGGACCAGCATCGCGGCTGGTTCCACAGCTCGCTGCTGGCCTCCGTGGGCACACGGGGCGCGGCACCCTACAAAGCGGTTTTGACGCATGGCTACGTGGTGGACGCCAATGGCCGCAAAATGTCCAAATCCGTGGGCAACGTCATCGCTCCCCAGGAGATCATCAAGCAATACGGCGCGGAAATCCTGCGGCTCTGGGTGGCCTCCGAGGACTATCAGGACGACGTGCGCATCTCCACGGAAACCTTGAACCGCCTGGTGGACGCCTATCGCCGCATCCGCAACACCTGCCGGTTCCTGCTGGGCAACCTTTCCGACTTCCGGCCCACGGAGCACGCAGTGGACGCGGACCGGCTCCTGCCCCTGGATCGGTTCGCGCTGGATCTGTTCACCCGGCGGCATGCAAAAATCGCCGAAGCCTACGAACGCTACGAGTTTCACAAGGTCTTCCACACTTTGCACAATATGTGCGTCACGGACCTGAGCGCCTTTTACCTGGATATCGTCAAGGACCGCCTGTATGTCTCGGCTCCTGACGGCCTGGCCAGGCGTTCGGCCCAGACCGTGCTTTGGCGTGCTCTGGAGATGCTGCTTACGGATATGGCTCCAGTTCTGAGTTTTACCGCGGAGGAAGTCTATCAACACCTGCCCGAGGACGTCCGCGGGACGTCTCCCAGCGTCTTCGGCTTGCGCTTTCAAGGCCCGGATATGTCGGCTGCATCGGGTGCGCCCGTACAATCTTCTGGTGAGTCTTCTGGCGAGTCTATGGCCGAAGAGGCCCGCCAAGCCTGGGAAACCGTGATCCGGGTCCGGGCCGAGACCACCAAGGCCATCGAACCGGTACGCAAGTCCGGTGTCGTAGGGCATTCCCTGGATACGGAGGTGACCCTGTACGTCCATGACGACCTGCTGGACGTGCTCCGGCCCATGGCCCCGATGCTCAGGGAAGTCTTCATCGTCTCCAAGGTGGAGGTCCGTCCGGAAAGCGAGGCGGTGGAAAGCCAAACCGCCGATTTTTTCGTCAGCGAAGAAGTCGACGGATTGCGTATCGCCGTGGCTCCGGCTCCGGGAGCGAAATGCCCTCGGTGCTGGGTCTACAGTGAAGAGCTTGTCGCGGATGGCACGGAGGGCGGCGACGGTGTTTGTCCGCGCTGCCAGGATGCTTTGGAGGGTCGGTAATGGCGCCCCGGTATCGTCTTGTTTTGACCCTGGCCCTGGTGGTGCTGGTCCTGGACCAGGTTACCAAGCTCTGGGTGGCGTCTTCGTTGCCTTTGTGGGCGTCCAAGACCGTGATTCCCGGTTTTTTCAATCTGGTGCACGTCCTGAACAAGGGTGCGGCCTTCGGCTTCCTGAGCGATCTGGACGCCTCGTGGCGGCCGTATTTCTTTCTGGGCGTGACCGCCCTGGCCGTGGTCCTGATCCTGCACCTGCTCCGCACCGTGCCCAGGGAGGATACCGTTTTGTTCACGGCTTTGGGCCTGATTCTGGGTGGAGCCCTAGGCAATCTGATCGATCGGATCCGCCTGGGCGAGGTGGTCGACTTTTTGGACTTTTACATCGGCCAGTACCATTGGCCGGCGTTCAACGTGGCGGATATCGCCATCAGCATCGGCTCGGTCCTGCTCCTGGTCTCGGTCTATCGCACCCGACGCTACGGTCTGGTCTCCAAGGACGACAATTGACCCGCAAACTCCAAGGAATCACTCATGTTTGATCTGCCGACATCACAGCTTGTCTTGATCCTGGGGCTTCTGACCCTGCCTATCCTGCCCAACCTATGGGCCATCTGGCATTCGTTTCATTCGGAATTCGCCACGCCTCAGGAAAAAATGGTCTGGATTGCCGCCAGCGTGTTCCTGCCCGTTCTGGGCGGACTGGCTTATTTGATCTGGGGCCGTAAACGAGTCCGGAGGGAACAATGAAATACCGTTTGATTATCGTACTGATCAGCCTGCTCATGGCCTCCTGCATGGCGTCCAGGAGCGAGATGGACACCCTGTCCGCCCGGGTCTGGGACCAGGAGCAGCAGCAGCGCCGGTTGCAGGGCCAGTTGGCCGCCCTGGATCAGGAACTGACCAGGTTGCTGACGGAAATGGAAGGGGTGAGCACCCCAATGCGCGCCACCCAGGCCAACCTGTGGGCAGAGGTCGAAGCCCTGCGCATCCAGACCGCCACCATGCAGGGCCAGATGGAAGAGTTGCAGCGCATGCTTCAGGGGGATCGTCCTGGAGAAGGCGGTGGGCATATCGCTGATCTGGGCCGTCAGGTGGCCTACCTGGACCGTTCCGTGACCATGATCGCCAGTCAGTTGGCGCTGGATTTGGGACCGCGGCCGGACGCCCCGGTCGCTGGGCGGCCGGACTCGCCGGATGGCCCGGATCAACTGGTCATGGTCGATCCGGACGCCTTGATGCCGGACCGCCCGCAACCGCCGATGGTCCCATCCACCGCGGACGATCCGGCCCAAGCCTTGTACGATTTGGCCCTGCAGGCCTTCCATGACCGCAACTACGCCCAGGCCCAGCGGATGTGGCAGGAATTCGCCACGACCTTTCCGCAGCATCCTCTGCTGTCCAACGCTCTGTTCTGGCAGGGTGAAAGTTTTTTCCAGATGGAAGATTACGGCCAAGCCGTACTGGCCTACCAGGACGTGATCAGCAAGCATCCCCAGAGCAACAAGTACGCGGCCTCCATGCTCAAGCAGGGAGCGTCCTTTTTCCGGCTGGGCAAGGACAGGGCCGGAGTGCTGGTTCTGGAAGATCTGGTCAACCGGTTTCCGGATCAGCCCGAGGCTGCCCGGGGGAAGAGTTTGCTGGATGAGCAGCGGGGGCGGTAGGGGGCAGAAGTCAGAAGTCAGGAGTCAGAGGGCTGAGACCTGAGACCTGAAATCTCCAGATGTGAATACTCTTCGCGGCGTTCCAAGCTGTAGGGGAGTCTTCTGCCGGGATGTGAAACCGTGAACCATTAACCACTAACCCCCAAAAAAAACATGTCCGAAACCAAGGAAACCATCTACCTGACCTTTCCTCCCGACGTGTCCAACCAGCCTGTGGTTTGCAATCTGGCCCGGGTTTACGGTTTGACTTTTAATATCCTCAAAGCCCGCATTTCTCCAAAGCAGGAAGGTCAGATGACCCTGGAGATCATCGGGGATCGGAAGAAATGTCGCGAGGGGCTGCGGTATCTTAAGGAGCATGGGGTGGCCATCACCCCGGTGGCGCAGAAGATTCGCCGAGTGGAGGATTCCTGCGTCCACTGCGGTCTGTGTACGGCGCTGTGCCCGACCAAGGCCCTGCGCGTGGACCTGAACAGCCGGGAAGTCCTGTTTTTGCGTGAAAAATGTTCGGCCTGCGGCCTGTGCACCAGTCTGTGTCCGGTGAAGGCCATGGTCCTGGAAACCGAGAACGGGATTTGGGAGGCGATCACGGAGGGAGCATGAGCGAGCAAAAGCGGACCTATTCCAGGGTGGAGACTTATTTTCCGGGTCGGTTGCGTCTTCTCGCGCCGGGAGAAGAAAATGCCGTCTATCAGGGATGTTTCGGCTGCGACGCTGCCCAGAGCGTGGCGTTGCGGCCCAAGGGCGCGAACATGCCCGAGGCCTTGCTGGATTTTTTGGAAACCATCAATTCCAAACTGGATATGCTGCTCAGTCTGGCCAATCGGGAGCACCTGGAAAGCACGTTCCCCGTGGCCGTGAACATCGTGGAAATCAGCGGCGCGGGGCTGATTTTCACTGCGGACCGGGAATTTGCCATGGACGACCGGTTGGAACTGGTGCTCTTTCTGAGTCAGTTCCCGTTGCAGACGGCCGGAGCCATGGGCAGGATTCATCGCCGGGACGACCAGTCCGGCAATTCGGCCTGGGCCGTGGACTTTACCTCCATTCGCGAGCAGGACCGGGAGGCCATAGTCCGGTACGTCTTTCAACAGCAACGGGAGCGCATCCGGGAGAGTAAACAATGGAACTGACCGACTCCTTGCTGGAAGTGGCCGCCGAGCGTTGTCGGGTCATGACCGGAGAGATGCTCAACGGGATCGTGCACAACCTGAACAACCCGGTGCACGCCTTGACCATGCAGACGGAGTTGTTGCGCAATTCCCTGAACAAGGAGGGGCTTGACGCGTTGCGTCCGAACTTGCTGGAGAAGTGCACGCGTCTGGAGCGCGTGGCCCAGGAGTTGAAATCACAACTCGACACCCTTTCCTGGCGGGACACCTACGTCAACCCGACTCGACAGCTCATCAACCCCGCGCATTTCGGTTCCTGGCTGCTCCAGTTCTGGCAGGGCGATCTGTTGTTCAAGCACAACGTCGCCGCGACTCTCTCCACTGATCCCCCGCCCCCTCATATTCAGACCGTTCCCCTGGCCTTGACCTGGTGCCTGGAAGAGCCTTTGTCGGCCCTGATGTCCATTTTGGGAAGCAGCAACGTTCAGGGAACACCGGACTTGACCCTGAAGCTGACTTTGGAATTCGGGCCCTTGCCCGACGGCGGGCTGGCGGTCCGGATGACCACGACCTCGAAGGCCGATCTCCGCGGCTTGGCGGGTGAAATCCGGCATGTCCAGGAACTGCGTGAGCTGACCTCCGCCTTGGGATGGGACTGGAGCGCGAACCTGGACCAGGGGATGTTGTCCGTGCGCATGGCTGTTCCTGGAAAGGGTGAGCAAGGAGGCTGAGTGATATGGGTGAACATGACGCGATGAACGTTTTGGCTGAGTTATCCATTTTTCCCATGGACAAGGGCGACAGTCTGGCACCCTACGTGGCCCGAGCCGTAGCCATTATCCAGCAAAGCGGATTGGCCTATACGTTCGGGCCCATGAGCACGGTGATCGAAGGCCACTGGGATCAGGTGGTGGACGTGGTGGGGCGTTGCCAGGCGGACTTGGCGACGGACTGCGACCGGATTCTGGTCTATCTGCGCCTGGATTGTCGGCGGGGCAGGAAAGACGCCATTGGTTCCAAGGTTCGCTCCGTGGAGGCTAAGCTCGCCGGAACGTGACCCTAGCAGTCCGTTGAAAAACTCCCAATTGCTGCGTTGCTGCAAAAAGTTCAAACTCTCACGTATGAATAAATACGTTTCGACCTTGAACTTTTTTTGCTCCTTGCACTTGGGGGTTTTGAACGAACTGCCGGATAAGGACTTTTTCAACACTCAGCTAGATTTTCCGTGACCTTTTCACCGGTTTATCTTGCCGGCATGTCGCCCGATCTTCATGCGTCGCGTTTCGCGTCGAGGGTCGGGCTTTTTTTATGAACGTCATCCCCTTTATCGTCAACAAGGCGAGCTGGACACCATGACACTGGACCAACTTACGATCATCGCCGTTCTCGTGGCCGCCATGGGCATGTTCATTTGGGGCAAATGGCGGCACGACATGGTGGCCGCCGGGGCGTTGCTGGCCTGCGTCTTCACTGGACTGATACCCGGATCTGAGGCGTTTTCGGGGTTCGGCCATCCGGCCGTGATCACCGTGGTCTGCGTTCTCGTGCTCAGTCACGGCCTGCAGGTTTCCGGAGCCGTGGACGAATTGGCCCGACGGGTCCTGCCGTCCGCCGCCGGACCGACGAGAAGCATTGCTTCCCTGACCGGGCTCGGAGCTTTGCTTTCCGGATTCATGAACAATGTTGGGGCCATGGCTTTGTTGATGCCTGTGGCGGTCAAGGTGTCGGGCAAGTTGGGGCTGACTCCGGGCAAGGTCTTGATGCCTTTGGCCTTCGGCTCGATCCTGGGCGGGACCATCACCCTGATCGGCACCCCGCCGAATTTGATCGTCTCCGGGTTTCGGGCCGAGGCGGGATTGGGCGGTTTCGGCATGTTCGACTTCACCCCGGTGGGGCTTGCCGTAACCGTCGCGGGCTTGGCCTTCATTTCCCTGGTGGGCTGGCGCTTGGTCCCCGGGCGCAGGCAGTCGGACATGGATGATTTCGACACCGCAGTCTACACCACGGAAGTGCGGATCACCGAGGACAGCAAGGCCGTTGGAAAGCGGTTGCGGGAGGTGGAACGAACCCTGGACGAGGCCGATGCCGTGATCGTGGGCCTGGTCCGGAGCGGGTTCCGGCTGTCCGCGCCGTATCCGGGACGGATCTTGCGGGACGGCGATATTTTGATGATTCAGGCCGAACCCAAGTCTTTGGCTTCCGTGCTGTCCGGGTTGGGATTGAAACTGGAAGAAAGCGTACCGCCTTCACCAAGCAAAAAGCAGGAGTCGGAGCAAGGCGGGAAGGACGACCATTCAGCCGACACGATGAAGCGGGAGAAAGGGACGGAGGAAAAAGGCGAACAAGGGGAAGAAGGGAAGGTCAGGTCCAGCGAGATCATCGTCCAGGAAATGGTGGCCATGCCCAGCGCGATCCTGATCGGCCGCTCGGCCAGGGACCTGGAACTGCGAACCCGTTTCGGAATCAATCTGTTGGCCATTTCCCGTCAAGGACACCGGTCCATCAAACGGCTGCGTTCAACGCCGATCCAGGCCGGAGACGTGTTGTTGCTGCAAGGTTCGCCGGAAGCGCTGTCCGGTTTCGCCTCGGAGTTCGGCTGCGTGCCTTTGGCGGTGCGGGACGTGCGGGTTCCGGCGAAAGGCCAGGCCATGAAAGCGTCCTTGATCATGATCAGCGCGGTGGCCGCCACGGCCCTGGGATTGGTTCCGGTGGCCGTGGCCTTTGCCGCCGGGGTGCTGGCGATGATGGCCTTGAGGGTCGTCTCGTTGCGCTCGGTTTACCAGGCCGTGGATTGGCCCGTGATCGTTCTCCTGGGGGCCATGCTGCCGGTGGCCGGGGCCATGGCTTCCACCGGAGCCGCGGATCTGATCGCTCGGTTTCTTCTGGACACGGTGGCCCAGGGCCACGCCGTGCTCGGCTTGGCGGTGATTCTGGTGGCGACCATGCTCATGACCGACTTCATGAACAACGCGGCCACCGCCGCGGTGATGTGCCCCATCGCGCTGAGCACCGCGTCCCTGTTGGGAGTCAACCCGGACTCCTTTCTGATGGCCGTGGCCATCGGCGCGTCCTGCGCCTTCCTGACGCCCATCGGCCACCAGAACAATACGTTGATCCTGGGACCGGGGGGGTTCCACTTCGGGGACTATTGGCGCATGGGCCTGCCCACGGACATCCTGGTCGTTGCAGTGGCGCTGCCTATGCTGCTTTGGGTCTGGCCGCTGTAGGCGGTTGGCGGGGCCGACCGTCGTGCGGTCGGCCCGGTTCACCCCATGACGGCTAGCGGAGATGCCGTTTTGCCTCGATCAAAGCCCGCAGTGGTCCGTCAGTTCCAGGTTGCGGGCGGCCTTGACCTCGTCCAGGCGGCTGACCGGGGTTTGCCGGGGCGCGGCTTGGACGGCTGCGGGGTCCTGGTCGGCCTGTTCCAGGATAGCGATCAGGTCGTCCACGAACTGATCCAGAGTGTCCAGGGATTCGGTTTCCGTGGGTTCGAACATCAGGGCTTCCTTGACGATCAGCGGGAAGTAGACCGTGGGGGCGTGGTAGCCCTTGTCCAGCAGGGCCTTGGCAATGTCCAAGGCCCGGACGCCCTTGGCCGCCTGGCGCACGGCCGAGGCCACGAATTCATGCATGCAGATCCGATTGTGCGGGATTTCCAGATGCTCTTCGAGGCGCTTGCGCAGGTAGTTGGCCGCGAGGACCGCGTTTTCCGAAACCCGGATCAGTCCCTCCCTCCCTAGACGCAGAATGTAGGCGTAGGCCTTCAGGTAGACGCCGAAGTTGCCGTAGAACGGGGCTACGTAGCCGATGGACTTGGGGTAGTCGTAGTCCAGGAAGAACTGGCCGTCTTCCAGCTTGACCACCCGGGAAATCGGCAGAAAATCCACCAGCCGCTCGCACACGCCCACCGGACCGGAACCGGGGCCGCCGCCGCCGTGCGGGGTGCCGAAGGTCTTGTGCAGGTTCAGGTGAACCACGTCGAAACCCGCGTCGCCCACGCGCATCTTGCCCAGAATGGCGTTCAGGTTCGCGCCGTCGTAGTAGAGCAGGGCGTCCACGGAACGAACCAGTTCCACGATTCGGGGCAGATGCCGTTCGAACAGGCCCAGGGTGTTGGGGCAGGTCATCATCACCGCGGCCACGTCCTCGCTGAGCACGGCTTCCAGGGCCTGGGGATCGACGATCCCGTCCCTGGATTCCAGGCTGATCACGTCAAAGCCGGCAATGGCCGCGGAGGCCGGGTTGGTGCCGTGGGCCGAGTCCGGCACGATGACCTTGGTCCGTTTGCGGCCCTTGTCCTTGTGGTAGGCGGCGATGATCATCGCTCCGGCCAGTTCGCCGTGGGACCCGGCCATGGGGTGGACCGTGAATCCGGCCATGCCCGTGATTTCGCAGAGCAGCTGTTCGGTCTCGAAGATCACTTCCAATGCGCCCTGGGCGAAATGGCCCGCCCCCCGGAACTGGGGCACCAGCGGATGCAGGCGGCTGAAGCCCGGCAGGGCCGCGGCCTGCTCCATGAACTTGGGGTTGTACTTCATGGTGCAGGAGCCCAGGGGATAAAAGTGGCTGTCCACCCCGAAATTGAGCCGGGAAAGCCGCGTGAAATGGCGGACCACGTCCAGCTCGCCCACCTGAGGCAAACAGGGCAGGCCGTCCCGGGCCAGCTCCTGAGGGATCAAGCCGGTTAAGTCCTTCTTCAGCTCCCGCAGCCCGACGCCGGGGCGCCCGGATACGGATTGTTCGAATATGGTCTTCATAGCGCGCCTCCCAGCAGTTCCTTGAGGATGCCGATGTCTTCGCGGGTGTTCTTTTCCGTGCAGGCGATGAGCAGGACGTTCTCCAGGCCCGGGTAGTAGCGGCCCAGGGGAAAGCCGGGCAAAAAGCCGCGCCGGGTCAGGCGGTCCATGACGTGATAGGCGGGCCTGGGCAGGACTAGGGCGAACTCGTTGGCGAACGGGCGTTGGCTGAGCAGCTTGGCTCCGGGGAGCTTGAGCAGGCGTCTGGCCGCGTAGTGGGCCAGTTCGGAGCAGTGCATGGCGGTGTTGGCCAGCCCTTGGGGACCCATCAAGCAGAGGTAGGTGATGGCGCGCAGGGCGCAGAGGGCCTGGTTGGAGCAGATATTGGAGGTGGCTTTTTGGCGGCGGATGTGCTGTTCCCGGGCCTGGAGGGTCAGGACGTAGCCGGTTCGGCCCTGGGAGTCGGTGGTCCGCCCGACAATCCGGCCGGGCATCTGGCGGATCAGGGCCTTGGTGCAGGCCATCATGCCCAGATAGGGGCCGCCGAAGCTCAGGGGCAGGCCCAGGCTCTGGCCTTCGGCCGTGGCGATGTCCGCGCCCATGGCCCCGGGCGTCTTCAGAATGGCCTGCATCAAAGGGTAGACGGAGATGATGTTCAGGGCGCCCTGGGACCGGGCATGGGCGAACAGACCGGAGAAGTCCTCAAGGACGCCAAAGAAATTCGGGTTCTGGACGATGATCGCCGCGGTATCGGTATCCACTGCCGCGGACAAGGCTTTCAAGTCCGAGCCGCCTTCCCGGTGGGCGACCACGGTCATATCCAGATGCAGGTTTGAGGTGTAGCAGTCCAGCATCCGGCGATAGATGGGGTTGACGCACTCGTCCACCACGATCTTGCGGCGTTTGGTATGGCGCACGGCCATCATCATGGCCTCGTACAGGGCGGTCCCTCCGTCGTAGACCGAGGCATTGGCGTACTCCATGTCCAGGAGGCGGCAGACCGCGGTCTGGTACTCGAAAATGGCCTGGAGCGACCCTTGGGACGCCTCAGGCTGGTAGGGGGTGTAGGCCGTGGCGAACTCGCCGCGGGAGGTCAGAAAGTCCACGGCCGCGGGAATGGCGTGGTCGTAAAAGCCCGCGCCCAGAAAACCCACCAGCCGGGTGTTGTTTTTGTTCGCCAGGGTTTCCAGATGCCGCATGACCTCATGCTCGCCGAGGCCTTCGGGCAGGTTGAAACTTTTGGGACGCAGGGCCTCGGGGATCTCCGCGAACAGGTCGTCCATGCCGGCGACGCCGATAACGTCCAGCATGCGGTGCTGTTCGTCCGGGGTGTGGGGAATGTAGGGCATGGTTCGCTCTATTCGTCGCCGCACTCGGCAATGGCTTTGTATTCCTCGGGGGATAGCAGGCCCTGGGGAGGCTCGCTGAGCCGCACCCGGATCATCCAGCCCGCGCCATAGGGATCCTGGTTGATTTTTTCCGGTGCGCCATCCAACTCGGCATTTACTTCGATGACGGTCCCGGAAACCGGGCTGTTCAACTCGCTGGCCGCCTTGACCGACTCGATGCTGCCCATTTCCCGGCCTTGCGCCACGGCGTCGCCCACGGAAGGCAACTCAATGAACGTAATGTCGCCAAGCTGGCATTGGGCGAAATCCGTGATGCCGACCAGGGCTTCCTGGTCGGTGACGCGGACCCATTCGTGGGACGCCATATAGAGCAGATCACTGGGAATCATCGGGGGCTCCTTGGATTTGGGGGTAAACGGTTCAGGTTGGCACGTTTCAGCGTTTCGAGGCTCATAACGGTTCAAGGACGATTCTGGCAATATCCGGGGCCAGGGAAATGACCTGGAACGGCGGCCTGCTGTGAACGGCCTCGGCTTGTTCCGGGCAGGAATCCGTGATCCAGATCGTCTCGAAATTTTCATCCTCCAGGCGGTGCCAGCAATTGTTGGGAAAAACGCCGTGGGTGGCGAAGGCGCTGACCCGGGCTGCTCCTTTTTCCAGCAGGAGGTTCTTGCATTCGATGAGAGTTCCGCCGGACATGATCAGGTCGTCCACGATGAGCACGTGCCGGTCCCGCGGGTCTCCCTCCTTGATCAGCACTCCGCGCCGGTCGCCCCGGCGGGCCTTGAGACAGACGATTTGCGGAAATTCCGGAAACAGGCGGCCGAACCGCTTCCAGGCGCCTTCGTCCGGAAAGGCGACGGACAGATCGGACTCGTCGCGCACCCGCTCCTTGAGCAGGGGGATCGCCGTTTCCAGACGGGGGATCACGCTGTCCGAGAAGTAAAAACGCTCCTGCAAGGCGTGGATGTCGTAGATTACAATCTGAGCCGGGCCGGACATGGTCAGAGGGATGTCCGAGAGCAGGCGGGCCAGGGTGGCCGCCGTGGCGATCTGCCCTTCCTCTTCAATCCGTTCCATGGTTCCGGTGGGAAAATAGGGCAGGATCAACTTGAAGGAGCGCACCGCGTAGCGGGGCAGCTCAAAGAGCACGGCCAGTTGGGCGAACATCTCGCCGGGCGTGGTCAGGGTGCTCAGGAAGGCCACGTCGCGGTTACGCAAGCCCGGGGCGTTCTCGATGCGCAGGTTGGGAAAGCCGTCCCGGAAATAGGACCAGTCGATCCGGCCCAGGGTGATTCGGTCGGGGTGGGCCGTGTGGATGCGCAGGGCCATTTCGGTCATTTGCGGACAGAAGAAAAGATGGATCATGCGGGCTCCTCGGCAAGGGGGATGTCGTGGGGAAGGTCCAGAGATGCACGCAGGGCTTTGAGTTCCCGGCTGGTCAGTGGCCGACTCGCGCCGGGAGGCAGATCGCCCAAGTGGATCGGCCCCTGGGAGATGCGCCGCAGGCGGATGATGTGCAGTCGCAAGTCGCGGCACATCCTGCGGATCTGGCGGTTGACGCCCTGGCGGAGGGTCATCTCCAGAGTAACGGCATGGTCCTGTGCTCGGGGTGAGCGGTCCCCGATGACCCGTGCCCGAACCGGCGCGAGTTGGTCCCCCTCGGCCAGACGCATCCCGCCGAGCATGGTCGACAGCTTTTCCGAGGTGACCCGGCCACGAACGCGGACATGATAGATTTTTGGGTGTTCCCAGCGGGGATGCGTCATGCGCAGAGCCAGTTCTCCGTCCGTGGTCAACAGAAGCAGGCCTTCGGAGAGCAGATCCAGCCGGCCCACGGGAAAAGGACGGCGACCTCGGATGTTTGGTGGGAGCAGGTCCAGGACGGTCTTCCTGCCTTGGGGATCATGGGCCGTGGTCACGACGCCCGGAGGTTTGTGCAGGGCCAGATAGAGGTGGTCGGAGGACCGGATATGGCCAAGAGGGACTTCCCGTCCGTGGACATGAATTCGATCCACGGCAGGATTGATGCGGATGCCCGGCGAGTCGGCCACGATTTCGTTGACCATGACCGCCCCGCTCAGAATCAGGTCGTCCGCGGCCCGGCGGGAACAGAGCCCGGCCCGGGCCAGGGCCTTGTTCAGCCGGGTGGCTTGGTCGGTCTGCACGGTGTTTACCTCTGAGTCCCGCGTTTCAGAATCATTCATCCAGTGAGCATAGGTCCGGGTGAGCGGAGGGGTCAAGGCTGGATTCCCGGCTGGACTCACGGGTTTGCGAGAATGGCCTGGAATACTACGTTTCGTAAATCCCGTCATGCTCGCGAACGCGGGCATCCAGGACATGCTTGTTGCAAGTCGTTGACGGGTTTCGGTTTGACCACATGACAAGTGCCGTCTATAGCCGTTGTTCGTTGTCGTGCCGGAGTTTCTATCCGCATGTGGCTTGGGGCGGACGGGGATGAAAACCGGTACTCGATTTTCTCTTGCAAAGATTGTACTCTCAATTTTTTATCGATTCAAAACAGGGGAGGAGGCGTGCGTCGGAAGGTTATCGCCGGGGTGTTGATCCTGTTCGTGCTTGGTTTGTATTTCTTTTCCGCTGGTGCACCCGAGGAGCGGCGTACCGTCGGTCACATCGTCGGCGACGCGGAAACGGACGTGAGCATGAGCGGCGTAGAAATGCGCTTGGGCCAGGAGGGGCGAACCCTTTGGACCCTGCGGGCTCTGTCCGCGTCGTACGACCAAGGCCAGCAGATGGTGCTGCTCAACTCCCCGAATATTGTAAAAAGCCTGGATGGTCGGGACATTCCCGTGATCGTCAGCGCCCCCTTGGGGGAGGTGGATCAGGCCACCAGCGACATCCGGCTTTGGTCCGGAGTGCATATGGAACATGGTCCGACCTATCTCAATTCCGACGAGGCTGTTTTCGTCCAAATTGATGAAACCATATTTTTGCACGGGGACATCCTCCTGGATCGCCAGGGGCTGCAACTCCGCTCGCAGCGGGGTGACGTGGACCTGAACACCTGGGTGGTCAACGCCGAGGGCGGAGTGGAAGTGATCATCGCCAAAGACAGTTTCGGACACGGTTTGTAGATGGAAACTCGGTTTTCATTGCCCCGGCTTTTGAGGGTTCCGTTTCTGGTCGTCTTGGTTACGCTGTTTCTGCTTCCCGGCTGGAGTTCTTCCGCGGAAGATGAGGCCATCCCGACGCGGATCACGGCCGAGCGGTTGCGCTACTCCCATCGCGACCATCAGATCGAGTTTATCGGGGACGTGCGGGTGGACAGACCGAATTTTCAGCTCCGCTCGGAACGGCTGGTAGTGCTTTTGCGAACCCTTCCCCGGGAAGCCCGGCCCGAGGGCATGGTTCCGGAACAGGATATGGAAGCTCAAGTGGACATTGAACAAATGATCGCCTTTGGCCAGGTTTTTTTGAAGCACGAAGACCGTGTCGGTCACGGCGACATGGCCACCTATTGGGTGGACCAGGGCGTCCTGCGCCTGGAGGGCAACGCCCGGGTGGAAGAAGGCGGGACCCGATTGGAAGGCAACGTGATTACGCTCAATGTTGAAGAAAGAGAGGTGGATGTGCAGGGACGCACAGATCGTCGAGTGGAAGGAATGTTTCTTTTGCCTCGCGAGCAGGGGGCACGGTGAAGGCCCTTCTCTCCGGCAAGAGTCTGCGCAAAAGCTTCGGCCAGAAAGAGGTGGTCCGGGATATTTCCATTCGGGTCGAGCAGGGGGAGATCGTTGGCCTTTTAGGTCCCAACGGAGCCGGGAAGACCACCACGTTCTACATGCTGGTCGGGGTGATCAAGCCCACCAGCGGGGTGGTGGATCTGGACGGAAGGCGAATCACCACTTGGCCGCTGCATGAGCGGGCCCGGTTGGGGCTGAGCTACCTGCCCCAGGAGAGTTCAGTCTTCAAAAAGCTGACCGTGATGCAGAATTTGCAGATCATTCTGGAGTACACGGACTTCACCCCGGTCATGCAGCGCAGAAAGGCCGAGGCCCTGCTGGAGGAACTGGGCATCGCCAAGCTGGCCGATCAGAAGGCCATGTTTCTTTCCGGCGGGGAGCGCCGCCGCCTGGAAATCGCCCGAGCCCTGATCCGCAATCCGAAATTCATGCTGCTGGACGAACCCTTCGCGGGCATCGACCCCCTGGCCGTGGACGACATCCAGGAGATTGTCATGTCCCTCAAGGAGCGGGGGATCGGGGTGTTGATTTCGGATCACAACGTCCGTGAAACGCTGAAGATTTGCGACAGGGCGTCCATTGTCTTCGAAGGACGGGCCATTTTTGAAGGGTCGCCGGAGGCCATCGTGGCTGACTCCATCGCTCGGAAGGTCTATCTCGGTGAGGACTTTTGCTTATGATTGCTCAACAACCTGGAATGGCTTTCCAACCGTTCAGTCCGATTATGGAGGCGAGAACGCGACATGGCTCTTGAACTGCGCCAGCAACTGAAGTTGACGCAGCAGTTGGTGATGACCCCCCAACTGCAACAAGCCATCAAGCTGCTTCAGCTTTCCAGACTGGAGTTGGTGGAAAGCATCCAGCAGGAATTGCTGGAAAATCCTGTATTGGAGATCGTGCCGGAAAGCATAGACGAGGCTACGGAGACTCCGAAGAAGGACCCCGCCGAGGATCGGTTTCAGTCCGTAAACGTCGAGGAGCCTCGGCAGCTTCACGATTCGGAGTGGCAGGACTACCTGGGGGAATTTTCCAGCATCAGTCGACAGATCCAGGGTCGGGACTGGGAAGTCCCGGAAGAGGGCATGAGTTTCGAGGCCCGGCTGGCCGGCAAGTCCACGTTGATCGGTCATCTTTCGTGGCAGTTGCGGCTTTCGGCCCTATCGGCGCGGGAACTTGCCGTCAGCGAGGTGATCCTTGGCAACCTGGATGCCGTGGGGTATCTTTGCGAATCAATCGAGGACATCGCCGCCATGGCCGGCTGCGAGACGGAGGAGGCGGAGCGGATCCTGCGGATCATGCAACGTCTGGACCCCGTGGGGATCTGCGCCAGAAACCTGAGGGAGTGCCTGCTGATCCAGATGGACGAACTGGGTCTGGACGACCCGATTCTGGTTTCCCTGGTCAAGGACCATCTGGAAGAGCTGGAAAAACGGCGCTACAAGCCGTTGGCCAAGAAGTTCAAGCTCTCCATGGAGGAAATCAAACACTACCTGGACTGCATTCAGCGCCTGGATCCCATGCCCGGCAAGAGCTTTGGCTCCGAGGACCCTCAGTTCACCAGTCCGGATGTTTACATTCTCCAGCACGGCGGCGATTTCATCGTGGTTCTGAACGAAGACGAGATACCGGGCTTGATGATCAACGAGGCCTACGCCAAGGAGCTGTCCGTTCACGACAAGGGGGCCAAGGACTACATTCAGGAAAAGGTCCGATCAGCCCATTGGTTGATGAAAAGCCTGTACCAGCGCCAGCGGACCCTGCTCAAGGTCGCCGAAAGCATCGTCCGGTTCCAGATCGATTTTTTCCGTCATGGGGTGACGCATCTGAAGCCGATGATTCTCAAGGACGTGGCCCTGGACATCAACATGCACGAGTCCACGGTCAGCCGGATCACCACGAGCAAATACATGAGCACCCCCCACGGAACATATGAATTGAAATTTTTCTTTAACAGCGCCTTGGGTATGGACGACGGCTCGGAAGCCGGATCGGAAAGCGTCAAGGCGGAGATCAAGAAACTGATTTCCGAAGAGGATCCCAAGCGTCCGCTCAGCGACGAACTGATCTCACAACTGTTAAAGAAGTCCTTGGGCGTGAACATCGCCCGACGGACCGTGGCCAAGTATCGCATGGCGTTGAACATCGAGTCGTCTTCCAAGCGCAAGGCCATTTTTTAACCATCCCACATGCTCCCAACGGAGCGAATAACCTCAAACCAACCCAGAACGTTTTACTTTGGAGGTGTCGCATGGAAATAACTTTTACTTTCAAGAATTTCGAGCCGTCCAATCACCTCAAGGGCTACGCCCGCGAGCGCTTTAATAAGATCAACCGCTACCTGCGCCCTGAAGATCAGGGTGAACTGGCCGTCAACCTTTCCGTGGAAAAGTATCGGCATATGGCCGAGGTGATCCTTACAGGTAAGGACATGCATTTCTCCGCCACCACCGAAAGCGAGGACATGTACTCCACCATCGATCTGGTCCTGGACAAGCTTGAGGCCCAGGTGCGCAAGACCAAAGAGAAGAACAAGGACCATCGTCGCGGCCAGAAGGGCCAGTCCGCGCGGGTGGACGTGATCACCTTCACCGAGGATGAGACCGGCAAGCGAGCCCAGACCATCACGGAGACCGATAATTTCGAGCCCAAACCCATGTCCGTGGACGAAGCGGCCATGCAATTGGAAGCCCTGGGTAACGAGTTCCTGGTTTTCTTTAATGCGGACATCGAGCGCGTCAACGTTATCTACCGCCGGAAAAGCGGCGACTTCGGTCTGATCGACCCGGGAATCTAATCGATGGTCCTCAGGGATTTTTTGAGCAAGGACTTGCTGCTCCCCGAATTGCAAGCCAGGAACAAGGCGGAAGTGTTGGCGGAATTGGTCGCCGTGCTGGCCCAAAAGGAGCCGAGCCTGGACGCCGAAGCGGCTTTTCGGGTGCTCAAGGACCGGGAAAGTCTTGGGAGCACGGGCATCGGCGAGGGAGTGGCCATTCCCCACGGCAAGCTGGAGGGGCTGGAACGGATCGTATTGGTGGTCGGGCGCAGTGCCGAGGGCGTGGATTTTGACGCCCTGGATCGCAAGCCATGCCATATTTTTTTTATGGTCCTGGCCCCGGAACAGGTCGCCGGGATGCACCTGCGCATCCTAGCGTCCATAACCCGCCTGCTCAAGGACGAGGCCTTTCGGCACGCCTTCCTCACGGCCCAGGACAAGGAGCTTTTCTGGGACGCCCTCAGCTCGGCGTGAAGGTATTTGAACCGTCCACACCGTAGGGGCACGGCGCGCCGTGCCCCTACTAAAAGACAAACCGCGATGAGCACGTACCAAACGCAAAAATCCTGCGAACTCTGTCTGGTTATGATCGCCGGACAATCCGGAGCAGGCAAAAGTACGGTCCTGAATGTCTTTGAGGATCTGGGGTATTATTGCGTGGACGGTCTGCCCGCCGGGCTGGCTGGACAGTTGCTGACTCTGTCCGATGAGATGAAGCTGGATCAGTACGCCGGGGTGGCCTTGGGGCTGGATGTGCGGCAATCTGACTTCGCCCTGCAATGGGAGCAGTTCGTGGAGCGGATGGACCAGGCCGGGATGCGCCCGAAGCTGGTCTTTCTGGAAGCTCGGGACGCAGTGCTGATCCGGCGCTACGCCACCACCCGCCGCCCTCATCCCTTGGAAGCCCAGGGCATGGGGTTGGACCAGGCCATTTTCCGGGAGCGGGTCATGCTGGAGGGGTTGCGCAAGCACGCCGATTTGGTGGTGGATACGTCGGACTTTTCGATCCACGATCTGCGGAGGGTTTTTCAGGAGAAATGGCCTCTGAATCAGGAAATCGGCGAAGGAATGCGCATTCATTTGATTTCCTTCGGCTTCAAGTACGGTGTTCCCCTGGAAGCGGATTTGGTCTTTGATCTGCGGTTTTTGCCCAACCCCTACTTTGATCCGGATTTGCGTCCTCTGTCTGGCTTGGACGAGTCCATTGCCCGCTACGTGCTGGGGGACGACCCAGGAAAGGACTTCATCGGTCGGTTTGAGGATTTTTTACGGTATTTGCTGCCATTGTACGCGGTGGAAGGCCGATATCGGTTGACCATGGCCCTGGGATGCACCGGAGGGAGGCATCGTTCGGTGGCCGTGTCCCAAGCCGTATTGACCTCGCTGACCGCCGCTGGATTTTCCGTTACCATTGAACATCGTCACCTGAATCTGGGATGAACCCGGATTTCAGTTTTTTCGGGAGAATGCGGTGATTGGAGTCGTGTTGGTCACGCATACGGAGTACGGAGCTTATCTGCTCAAGGCCGCGGAGCTGATTCTCGGCCCACAACAGGATTGCTACTTCGTGAGCGTGGATGTGACCAAGGAAGTGGAGAAATCTCTGGCGGAGATCAGAAAGAGCGTCAAAAGCGCGGATCACGGTCCGGGAGTGGTCATTCTGACGGACATGTTCGGCGGGACACCGACCAATTTGAGTCTGTCGTTGTTGAACAAAAGCGAGCACCAACTGGAAGTGATTACCGGCGTGAACCTGCCCATGCTGTTGCGCGTGCTCGGTTCTCGCAAGCTGTCCCTGTCCGAACTGGCCAAGGAGGCGAAGGCGGCCGGATCACAGGGGATCGTCGTCGCCGGGGATCTTCTGCGCAGCAAGGTGGCCAAGGAGTAGGGCGGAGCGGTCATGAACTGGGTGCGCATCGACAATCGTCTGGTCCACGGGCAGGTCATCGAAGCCTGGGTGCCGTATCTGGGCGCCAGGAACATCCTCGTGGTCAACGACGAACTGGCTGGTGACGATATGCGTCAGGAGATCATCCGCTTGGCCGTGCCCAGCGGCGTGGAGCTCTCCTTTGTCGGGGTTGATCGGATATCCATGCATCTGGATGAGCACGGTCGGATTATCCATCCGCGGGACTACACGCTGCTGCTGTTCGCTACGTGCGGCGACGTGCAACGGGCGGTGCAGGCCGGTTTTGCGTTGACCACGGTGAACATCGGCAATCTGCATTATTCACCGGGCAAGCAACAGCTCTGTCCGCATGTGGCCCTGAGCAGCGAGGACATCGGCTGCCTAAAGGCCTTTGCCAAACGGGGCATTCATTTAGATTTCCGCTGTGTTCCCAACGATTCGACGCAGGTGAAGACATCATGGTGGGGATGAGTATGGACGCGCTGGCCTGGGCGGGCTTGGCGTGTTTTTTTTTGCCCTGTTTTCCCTGGCCCGATTCGGCCTGAATCTCGGTTTTCTGGATCGGCCCCTGGTGATCGGCATGCTTTGGGCGGCCGTAACAGGCCAGTGGGAGACGGCCTTGCCCGTGGCGCTGTTTTTCGAGCTGTTTTTCTTGGACCTGTTTCCCATCGGAACCTACATCCCTCCCCACGGCCCCTTTGCCCTACTGACATCCTTGGCCCTGGTGAACATCTTCGACCTCGCCCAGGCTCCGGTGATCTTTATGGCCATGCTGCTCTGCGCGCCCACGGCCCTTTTGGGCAGCCGTCTCGAACTGCTTCAGCGTCGCAGGCAAAATGCCGTGTATACGCAAATGCTTCAGTCCACGCGAGGAGGCGCGGATGTACCCATCTACCCGGTGAATCCAGCGAAAATGGCCCTGTTGCAATCCGTCGTGGTGAACTTGGCGGCGTTCATTGTGGTCATGGCCTTGCTCTTGCCGCTCACCGACGTGCTCTTGCAGCAATTCCGCGGGCGTGTCCTGATGTTGCCCATTACCTGGCCGGTGGTCTGGATGATCGGAACCGTCGGGGTTCTGCTTTCCCTGCGCTCGCGCAGAGTCTACGCCCTGCTGCTGGGGGCGATGGTCCTGGCCGGAGGATATTACTGGCTCAGCCATTTCGCGTGACGGACGTGGTCGGGCGGGATGCTGAGGGCACGCGCCGTGCCGTGAACCTGGGAAAAACGACTCAGCTCTGAATTCCCAATTGCTCAAGGAGGACAGTTCGTGATTTTCGACATCGAGAATGAGACCGCGCCTCGGGAGGACCTGGAGCCGTTGCAGTTGTCCCGGCTCCGGAACCTGGTGGAGCGCGTCAATGCCAACGTGCCGTTTTATCGACGCAAGTTCGAGGAAATCGGCATACGCCCCGAACAGGTCAAAAGCCTTAACGACCTGAAGTATCTGCCGTTCACGGAAAAGCAGGACCTGCGCAACAACTATCCCTTTGGTCTGTTTGCCGTGCCCAAGGAAAACGTCGTGCGCATCCATGCTTCTTCCGGCACCACGGGCAAGGCCACGGTGGTGGGGTATACGCACCGCGACGTCCGCAACTGGGCCTCCCTGATGGCCAGAGCCTTCATGGCCGCCGGGGTCAACCGGGGCGACGTGGTGCATAATGCCTACGGATACGGGCTGTTTACCGGGGGGCTGGGCGTACATTACGGCGCGGAGGAGCTGGGGGCGACCATCGTTCCTATTTCCGGGGGCGGCACCAGGCGTCAAGTAATGCTGCTTCGGGATTTCGGCCCCACGGTGCTGTGCAGTACTCCGTCCTACAGCCTGTTTCTGTTCGAAGCGGCCCAGGAAGCCGGAATTTCGTTCAGCGAGCTGCCCATTCGCGTCGGTATCTTCGGTGCCGAGCCCTGGTCCGAGGAGATGCGCCAGGACATCCAATCCAAGCTGGGCCTGATCGCCCTGGACATCTACGGGCTCTCCGAGATCATGGGGCCGGGGGTGGCCATGGAGTGCGCCGCCGCCCAAAAGGGCCTGCATATTTTTGAAGACCATTTCCTGCCGGAAATCATCGACCCGATCACCGGCGAGCAGTTGCCGCCCGGGGAAACCGGCGAACTGGTCCTGACCACCCTGACCAAGGAGGCCCAGCCTCTGATCCGTTACCGAACCCGGGATATCACCGCCCTGAATTACGTTCCCTGTCGTTGTGGTCGGACCCATGTCCGGATGAACCGGGTCAAGGGGCGCAGCGACGACATGTTGATCATTCGCGGGGTGAACGTCTTCCCGTCTCAGATTGAAGCCTTGTTGCTGGAAACCGAGGGGTTGACCCCGCACTACCAGTTGATCCTGGACCGTCAGGGTGCCATGGATACTTTGGAGGTACGGGTTGAGGTGGATGAAAAGCTCTTCTCCGACGAAGTGCGCCATTTGCAGCGCCTTGAAGGCAAAATCCAGGGGAACATCAAGGAGTTTCTCGGTGTGACGGCCAAGGTTAAACTGGTGGAGCCGCGCAGCCTGACCCGTTCCGAAGGCAAGGCCAAACGGATCATTGACCAGCGTCCCAAAGCCTGAGAGCGCGCCACGATTTTCGATCCTTCATAGAACCTGAATCCCTTACAGGGAGGGTAGAACAATGAAAGTAGAACAGATTTCGATTTTTCTGGAGAATCGCGCCGGACGTCTGACGGATGTGACCAGGGTCTTGTCCCAGGCCAAGGTGAACATCCGGGCGCTGTCCTTGGCCGATACGTCGGACTTCGGCATTTTACGACTCATCGTCACGGATCATGAACGGGCCAAGCAGGTGCTCAAGGAAAACGGCTTCACAGTGGGGCGGACTTCCGTCGTGGCCGTGGAAGTGGACGACAGGCCCGGAGGGCTGCATTCCATTCTGGAATTGCTCAGCAACAACCAGATCAACGTTGAATACATGTACGCCTTTGTTCAACAGACCGGCAAGGACGCGGTCATGATCTTCCGGTTCGACCGCACGGATCAGGCTGTTGAAATATTGCAAGAAAATAAAATTCGGATCATCCCTGGAGACGAACTTTACAATCTGTAATTTTTCGCGGGGCATGACGACCGGAACGCGTATCTTTAATTAAGGGGGGCGAGAAATGAACAGATTGAGTTTGACGTACCCGGTGTTGTTGGCGGCGCTTTTGACGTTGATGCTCACCGCGACCACCGCTATGGCTCAGCGTCCTGTGTCGTTGAGCTTGGCGCATTTTTTCCCGGCAACTCACCCGGCGGAGACGGAATTGGTTCAGGGCTGGGCCGAGGCTCTGGCCGAAGCATCCGGCGGACGAATCACCGTGGTCAGCTATCCTGGCCAGACCCTGCTCGCGGCCCCGGAGATTTATGACGGCGTGGTCACGGGGATCGCGGATATCGGCCTGTCCGCTTTCGCCTACACCAGAGGCCGTTTTCCATTGTTGGAAGTATTCGAACTGCCCGGCGTGACCTACAAGAATTCCAAGGTCGCCAGCCAAGTGGCCTGGGACGCGATCAATACCTTGAATCCGGCGGAGGTCCAGGACGCCAAGCTGCTGATGGTTTTGGCCACGGGGCCTGGTGATCTGTTCACTAAGTCGGCGGTGCGTACCCTTGAGGACCTACGGGGCATGGAAATCAGAGCCACCGGGCTGAGCGCCAAAACCTTGGCCGCTCTGGGGGCCATCCCCGTGGCCATGCCCCAGTCCGAGGCCTATGAGGCCTTGTCACGCGGGCTGGTCAAGGGCAATCTTTCGCCCTTGGAGGTTTTGCAAGGCTGGCGGCACGCCGAGGTCACCGAATATTTGACGTTGACCCCGTTTCTCTACAATACCTTATTCTTCGTGACCATGAACCAACGCGCGTGGGATCGGCTTCCAGAGGATCTGCAAACTGTGATCGCCGAGGTTTCCGAGCATTTCTTCCATGACGTGGCCAAGGGGCTGTGGGATGCGCAAAACGAGACGGCCCTGACTTATGCCGTGGAAACCACGGGCCAACAGGTGATTCACCTTTCCGATGAGGAAACGGCCCGCTGGACCGAACTGGTTCTGCCGATCCAGGCTGATTTTCTTCAGGACATGGCCGGACGCGGGCTGCCCGGACAAGAGGCCCTGGACCTGGTGATCGAATTGTCCGAGAAGTACAACGCCCAGTACTGATCAGGCGCGGAGCATTTTTACCGTGCCGTAACGTTCAAGGTGCGGATATTAGTTCTTCTGAAACACGGTGCGCGTTCAGTCGCTGGCTCACAAAGCGTCTGAGCGCGCGACCGTGTTTTTTCTCAACAGCTTCCTTCCTTATTCCCAATGTCGCCACGTTCAAAACGCTCTCTTCAACTCGCGGAGAAATACGTCTGGGCCGTCAGCAAGGTTTTTGACGCCGTGGCTGGAATCAGCCTCCTGGCCGTAATGTTTCTGGTAGTCCTGAACATTATCCTGCGGGCATTCTTTAAGAGCCCGATTCTCGGAACTTATGAGTTCGTGGGCTTTTTGACCTCACTGGCAGTGGGCCTGGCTCTGGCTCATTGCGCCCTGAAGAACGGACATATCGCCGTGGGGTTTCTGGTGGCCAAGCTTCCCGAGCGGGTCAGAGCCTGCATCGACGGCCTGACCAATATCTTGGCCGCGGTGTTTTTTGTTTTCTGTTCCTGGCACATGCTGGAGTATGCCCAAAGTTTCGCGGCCAGCGGCGAGGTGGGGTTGACCACGAAGATTCCCTTTTACCCGTTCGTCTACGGACTTGCCGCGGCCTTGGGACTGCTTTGCCTGGTCCTGATCCTGCGTGCCGTGGAAATGGTGGGCATGGCGGTGCGCCGATGAGCCCGACAGTGATCGGAATGGCCGGCATCGGGCTGTTTTTCGTGCTGTTGATTCTGCGCATGCCCATTGCCTATGCCATGGCCTTGACCGGATTTTTGGGATTCAGCTGGCTGGTTTCTCCGGACGCGGCGTTTCGGGTCGTTTCCAAGGATCTGTACGCCACGTTCTCCTCCTACTCCCTGAGCGTGATTCCCATGTTCATCTTTATGGGATTTTTAGCGTTCTACTCAGGGATAGGGGCCAGGCTGTTCACCTTCGCTTACCGGACCATGGGCCACTATCCCGGAGGGTTGGCCATAGCCACCCAAGCCACCTGCGCGTTGTTCGGCGCGGTATGCGGGTCCAACACGGCCACGGCCGCGACCATCGGGGCCATCGCGATCCCGGAGATGAAGAAATACCGGTACGCGGACACTCTCTCGACAGCCAGCGTGGCTGCCGGGGGAGCGTTGGGGGTCCTGTTTCCGCCCAGCGTGATCTTCATCGTCTACGGCATGGCCACGGAGCAATCCATCGGCAAGCTGTTCATGGCCGGGATCATTCCCGGTTTTTTGCTGATGTTTCTCTACATGGCCACAATTTTTCTCATGGCCCGGCGTAATCCAAGCCTCGGACCGCCCGGGCCGGTGTTCGGCTGGAAGGATCGCCTCGCGGCCTTGAAGGGCGGAATCTGGGAAGTATTCGTCATCTTTTCTCTGTCCCTGGGGGGCCTGTTTGCCGGATGGTTTACACCCACCGAAGCCGGGGCCGTGGGGGCGGCAGGGGTTTTTTTTCTGACCCTGGTCCAGGGCAAGCTGCGCTGGGACGGACTGAAGCGGGCCCTGGCCGACTCCACCCGGACCACTGCCATGATCATGCTCCTGGTGGCCGGAGCGGTGATCTTTGGGCGGTTCATGGCCGTCAGCCGCATACCGTTCGAGCTGGCGTCCTGGGCTGGCCAGTTGGACCTGCCGGCCTACGTGGTCATGGCCCTGATCCTGCTGATCTATCTTGTCCTGGGGTTCTTCATCGACGCCCTGGCTCTGGTCCTGCTGACCATTCCCATCTTCTACCCCGTGGTGGTCAATGTTTTGGGATATGACCCGATCTGGTTCGGAGTGATCATGGTCCTGGTTGTGGCCATGGGCGTTATCACGCCTCCGGTGGGCATGAACGTCTATATCGTCAAGGGAATCGCCGCGGATGTCCCCCTGGAAACCATCTTTAAAGGGATCTGGCCGTTTCTGGCCGCATTAATCGTCTGCATCGCCATCCTATTGGCCTTTCCCGCCCTGACCACGTTTCTGCCTGGCTTGATTTAGTCTCGGCCATGGTTTCGCGACAAGTTGCGTTCCGTTCAATGGGGACGGTTTGGATGCCGATGAGAACTGATTTTCAGAGACTGGGTTATTGAGCGCGTTGCCTTGGGGCACGTTTCAGTGTTATGAAAAGCCGCGATTCATATATTCTGCCCATCATTTCGCTGAGGTTCGCCATGAAGACAAATCGGATCATGCGCTTTGTTGTCGGGTTCTCCTTGGTGAGCGTTTTGGCATGGTTGCCGGGAATTGCCGGAGCGGTAACCGTGTACGTGTCCGATGTTCGGGAAATTTCCAAGCGTGTAGGGCCGTCCACCGAGCATCGAATCCTCCAGATGCTGCCAGCCGGAGCAAAAATGGAAGTCTTGTCCGAACAGGCCGGATGGCTGCGAGTCCGTGGCCCGAACAATATTGAAGGCTGGGTGCTGAAGCGCTTCACCAGCGAGGACGTTCCGGTTTCTTTAAAGTACCAGGAGCTTCGTAAAATATATGATGAACTCTACGCCGCATCCAGTGGCGCTTTAGGGCGGGTCGCCGAATTGGAGGAGGTCAATCAAAATCTGCTGGAAACCCTCTCCGAGACCTCCAACAGGCTTTTGGACCTGGATCGTGAGCACGCGGCTTTCCAGTTGGATGCGGCCAATGTCTTGGATTTGCGTCAACGGTACGATCAAACCGTGGTCGATCTGGCCGATGCGCAGGTTGAGGTTGAGGCATTGCGCCAAGAGAACAATAAGCTGAAGTCCTGGGATCGATTTCACTGGTTTCTCGTCGGCGGGGCGGTCTTTTTGGTGGCTTGGCTGACCGGGGTGATCACTGGACGTTTGCAGGGAAAGCGGCGAAATACCCTGCAATATACCTGATTACGAAGCAATTTGAACAACACAAGGCCTGACGCCGGACGTAAGCACGGTTGCCTGGCCGCAACACAGTGAGGAACACCATGCTCAGCAATGATGAAATGGCTGATCGGGTCATGGATCGGATTGCCGCGCGTATTTCCGAAGAATTACGCGGAACCATGGTCCAGGCCCTGGAAAGAGAGTTGCAGAAGAACATCAGCCGATCACTGATGCAAGGTGAGTTCTACCGGACCCTGAACGCGGAATTGCAGGACGGGTTGAAGCAAATCTACAAGGAAATCGCCGAAGCAAAGAAGTACGACGGACAGGCCCCGCTCGTGGACGGTCAAACCAGCGCGTTGATTTCTGAAGCCTCGGACCAACTTGACGAGATTCTCAAGGCCACGGAGCAGGCCGCGGTCCAGGTCATGGACATCGTGGAAAATCAGATGGAACTGCAGGCCGAGATGACCGTGATCATGGAGCGATTCCGCACCGGCGGGGCCAGGGCCGCGGACGTGAACGCCCTGATCGCCACGAATCAGCGCCTGAGCGAAGACTTTATGCGGATCATGACCGCCCTGTCCTTCCAGGATCTCACCGGCCAGCGGATCAAGAAGATCATCACCGCCATCAAGCAGGTGGAGCGGATCACCACGGAACTGTTCGTAGCCACGGGGTTGAAGATCAAGGGAATTGACGAGAACCCGGAAAAGGACTTCCAGGCCCTGAACACGGAAGCCAAACAAAAAGCCTCGGAACTCAAGGGGCCGCAAACGACGACCAACCAGAACGACGTGGATGATCTGCTGGCCCAGCTTGGGCTGGACTGACGCTCACCACAATCCCGCCAGCGGTCCTCTTTTGGCCGCGAGTTGATCCACCCTTTTTTCCACTTCCAGGTCCGGCTCCAGGGCCGGGGCATGATGGGGTTTGGCTCGGGCGTCGATGACCAGTGGGCCGGAGCAGCCCCAGTGTTTGCAGGACATGGTTTCGCTGATTCCATAGATGTCTCGAGCCGGGTCGGAGCGGGTGAAGGTGGTCCAGAGGAAGTTGTTCAGAGTCCGGGCGACAAAGGCGCCGTCGTCGGCCACGACTATCAAGGGCCAGTCCGTGAGTTGCTTGGCGGCGTGCAGCTCGCGGCAAAGTTCGGTCATGGCCGGATCCTGGACGTGGCGGGCTCGGGTGCATGGCGGACCTTGAATGACGAGGACTCCGGCCAGGGCGTTGGGCGTGCAGACCTGGGGCGAGCTGAAGCCTTTCGGCAGGCGGAGGTCGCTGGGAAAAGACGTGGGCAGGGTCCGGCGGGGCGGACCGGCCGCGGCGATCACCACCTTGGAGCCCTCGTTCAGGCCCAGGCCGGAGTAGTCCAGGGTGTCCACGGTGGTCCGGGTCTGGAAGTGCAGGTCCCGTGTCCAATCCACTCGCGCCAACATATGGCGGAAGAACGCGGCAATGTCGTGAATGTCCAGGCGGGAATCGTCATTCTGGTCGGCGATGAACAGGTATTTGGCCAGCGAGAGCTGGCCCTGGCCGAGGATGGCGTTGGCCTGGGTGAGCAGTTCACGAGGCATCCGCTCCGAATCATAGGGCACGTAGCGCTCGCTGCCCAGGGCCAGGAGCAGGGGATGGACCCCGGCGGCGTCCACGGCGTGCACGGCCCGGACTCCCGGAAGCACCGTGGGGATGGCCTCGCCGGTGAGCTCGTGGATCAGCGCGCCGAAGGTGGTGTCTTCCTGGGGAGGACGGCCCACGGTGGTGAAGGGCCAGACCGCATCAGGGCGGTGATAAACCCGGTCCACGGTGAGTACCGGAAAGTCGTGCTCCAGACTGTAGTAGCCCAGGTGGTCGCCGAAGGGGCCTTCGGGCAGGGTTTTGGCGCCGTTGACCACGCCGGAGAGGCAGAAGTCGGCCTGGGCCGGCATGGGCAGGCCGTTGGCGGAGCGGACCAGCTCCAGTCGTCCTCCGCCAAGCATTCCGGCGAAGCTGAGTTCCGGCATGCCCTCGGGCAGGGGCATCACCGCGGCCAGGGTCATGGCCGGCGGCCCACCGATGAACACGTTCACCCGTAGCGGCATGCCGCGTTTTAGAGCCTCGGCATGGTGCACGCCGATGCCCCGGTGGATCTGGTAGTGCAGGCCCGCTTCTCGGTCCGGCGCATACTGGCCCCCGGAGAACTGGACTCGGTACATGCCCAGGTTGGAGTTCATCCAATTATTCGGGCCGGATTTGATCGGGCTTTCGGAGTAGACCTGGGGCAGGGTGACGAAGGCCCCGCCGTCCCTGGGCCAGGAAACCTGGTTGGGCAGGTCGGACAGGGCGCAGTTCTTGGCCAGGATCGGTCCGTTGGTCACGAATTTCGGACGGGCGTTCCACAGGGTGCGAACCAATCCCAGGTGTTTCCAGGGGGCGCGGAGAGCTTCACTCGGATCGACCTTCAGCCGGACCAGTTTTTCCAGGGCCGGGAGGGTGTCTCGGAAGATGTATCTGGCCCGGTCCAGAGTGCCAAACAGATTGCCCAGCATGGGGAAGCGGCAGCCTTTAACCCTGGTGTAGAGCAGGGCCGGTCCTCCGGCCTGGTAGACCCGGCGTTGAATGACCCCTGCTTCCAGGTACGGATCCACTTCCACGTTCAGCCGGACCAGCCTTCCGGCAGCCTCCAAATCGCGAATGCATGCTTGCAGCGTGTCGTATCCCATGGAGGTCTTGTACTCGACGACTTTTTCAGCGTCCAGTTGCTAAGCTTCGTGCTCGCGGGGGGCGCTGAATTGAGCGTACCGTAAATTGACGGAAGCCTTGGCACCGACTATCCCAAGCATGACGTATGCCGCAATCGGCATTTCACTCTAACTTTTCGTTTCCAAAGGAGACTTCGTCATGTGTTCGGCTGAGAGTAAGACCTCCACTAAATTAATCGATACCGCCAAACTCGGACCGGTGGGATCGTTCATTACGCACCATTATCGGCATTTCAACGCCGCGGCTTTGATCGACGCGGCAAGGGCCTACGACGTTTTTCTGGCCGAAGGCGGGAAGATGATGATCACCCTGGCCGGGGCCATGAGCACCGCTGAGCTGGGATTGTCCCTGGCCGAGATGATCCGTCGGGACAAGGTGCATTTGATCGTCTGCACCGGGGCCAACCTGGAAGAGGACATCTTCAATCTCGTAGCCCACGATTTTTACGAAAGGGTGCCCAACTACCGAGACCTCACTCCCCAGGATGAGGCGGAACTGCTGGCCCGGCACATGAACCGGGTCACGGACACCTGTATCCCGGAAATGGAGGCCATGCGCCGGATCGAGAAGGCCATGCTCCAGGTCTGGACCGCGGCGGACGCCAAGGGAGAGCGCTACTTTCCCCATGAGTTCTTCCGGCAGATTCTGGCAGCCGGGGATCTGGCCCCGTCCTATCAGATCGATCCCAAGAACTCCTGGATGTTGGCGGCCATGGAAAAGAACGTGCCCATGGTCGTTCCTGGCTGGGAGGACTCCACCCTGGGCAACATGTACGCCGCGGCGGTGTTGCGGGGCGAGGTGAAAAATGTGCACACCGTGCGCACCGGTATCGAGTACATGACCTGGCTGGCGGACCACTACACCCAGACCACGAAGCAAAATCCTCTGGGTATGTTTCAAATCGGAGGGGGGATCGCCGGGGACTTCCCGATCTGCGTGGTGCCCATGCTCCACCAGGACATGGAGCAAACCGAGGTTCCCCTTTGGGGCTACTTTTGTCAGATCAGCGACAGCACCACCAGCTACGGCTCCTATTCCGGAGCCATCCCCAACGAGAAAATCACCTGGGGTAAACTGGGCGTGGACACACCCAAATTCATCATCGAATCCGACGCGACCATCGTCGCGCCGCTGATTTTCGCGTATTTATTGGGTTGGTAGCGACTCCGACACGCAGATTCGCCGATCCCGGCGGCCATTTCGAGAATGGCCCTCAATGCCCACGGAATCTAAAACATTGCCGCTAATACCGGGTGCATGCGCCTTTCGGACACCGCTGCTCGCCTGGAGTCGGTCGGCAGGGCCGGAGAGGCGGGGGCGGCCGGGAACTTGTTGTTGGATTGGGAACATCAAGTTGCTGTTTGCATTGAAACGGTCAAGGCATTTGTCCAAGAACATCGGGATGACGGTTGAATGGGGCGAAGGAGGGGAAAGCATGAAATGGACGACCGGAATGTGCATCTGCCTGTTGAGCCTGCTGATTGCCGGTTGCATCTGGAATCGCGGCGGAAGTTCCGGGGCCGAACTGGGAGTGGTGCCAATCCGGGAGATCGCCTATCTCTGCGCCGGAGACGTGCGGCTTACGGCCGACTATTATGTTCTATCCGACAAAACGTTGCATTTCGTGCAATTGAATCTGCCTGATGGGGAGTTGGTCACCCTGCCCAATGCGCTTTCCGCTTCCGGAGTCAGATATACCGATGAGCGGGAATTTGTTTGGTGGGTCAAAGGCCGGGAAGGCTTTCTGGAGAAACGCGGCGAGGACGGGGAGTGGCAACGTTTTTTTGAGGGTTGCCGGGAACTGTAAAGAAGGTAACCACGGGGCACACGGGGATCACGGGGAAAGGCAGCTTTGTTCATGTCTGCCCTCGTGCTCCCCGTGTGCCCCGTGGTTCATAGTTTTCCCGCGTTATTGTCGTCGAAAAGGCCTGCGGCGCTTCTTTACGCCACCGGTGTTTCCTGCCATTATATCCGTTTTTCACGTCAATACGAATATCAAAAAATATCAGCAAGGATCTCCAAGGTACGGCAATGCTTCCCATGGATTGTTTACGGGAAATCGAGGAGCTGCTTTCCAGTGGCCAGTTGGTTCAGGATTTTCAGGACGGATGCGAGAATGATCGGTTCGTAATCCTGGATTTTTTGGAAAAGTTGATGGATCTGGGCGAGGCCGCGGACGCCGCGGCCACGGAGGCCATTTTCAAGGGTTCTTATCTGGAGATGACGGCGGCGACCAAGGACCAGAAATAGCGGGTCTTGTCGCCGGAAGGGTAGTTTCGGACGGCCTGAAGGGACCAGCCCGCGGGAAAGGCACTGGGCGGGGCCTCGTTGGCCATGATCAGGACCAGCCCTTCCGGTGCCAGCCAGGGGCGGACGAGCTCCAGGAGCTGGGGCCAGGGCAGGAAGGCCCGGCTCAGGCACAGATCGATGGGGGCCAGGGCGGGCAGGGCCTGCTCAGCCCGTTCCGGGCGAACTACTGTCCGGCGCAGTCCCATGGCCGCGACGGCCTGAAGCAGAAAGGCAGTGCGCTTGCGGCGGATTTCCACCAAATGATACGTTCCTTGCGGCCAGAACAACCGCAAAGGCAGACCGGGCAGCCCAGCCCCGGCGCCCAGGTCCACGGTAAGGGGGCTCTTCGGGTGGCTAACCGAGAGGCTATTCGAGGGGCAATCCGGGAGACTATTGGTGGCGTTTTTCAGCAGGGGCAGGGTGTCCAGAAAATCGGCCAACAGCCAACTGTCCGCCACCAAGTCCGTCAGGACTGTCCTCCAGTCACCGGGCCCCACCAGATTCATGCGTTGATTCCACTGGAGCAGCAGGCTGAGGTAGCGGTTCAATCCCAAGGCCTGTTCCTTGGTCAGTATCCGACCGAGGTCGGCGGCGAGGGCCGTGATTTGGTCCGGTGTCGGCGGAGTCGGGGACGAGATTTGTGAAGCCATGGGCGACACTTGGCTGATCATGGAGGAAAAGGCAAGGGGGGCTGAGGGCTGAAACCTGAGGGTTTTGGTCGTTCCCAGGCTCCAGCGTGGTAACGATGGAAGAATCGATTTCGATCACGATTTCGATTTGGATACCGATACACATGGCGGGTGCATGACGAAAACATGCTGTAGGGACAAAATACTATGAGCGAATCAACATCGAAAATCGTGGTTGTCTTTCCCGGGCAGGGTTCCCAGGAGCCGGGCATGGGGCGGGACGTGGCGGAACGGTTTCCGGAGGTCATGGAGCTTTGGAAGCGGGCGGAAAAGGCTGCTGGAGCGCCCTTGCGGGAAATCTACTGGGACGGCGCGGAGCAGGACATGGCCCGCACCAAATACCTCCAGCCGGCCATGACCGCGACCACCCTGGGATTTTGGGTCGTGGGGCATGAGCGCCTCCAGGCAGAGGCCCTGGCCGGTCACAGCCTGGGAGAGTTCGCCGCGCTGGCCGCGGCGCGGATTCTTGATATTCCGGCGGTCCTGGAGCTGACCGCGTTGCGCGGACGCCTGATGGACGAGGTCGGATCGGATATGGGAGGCAAGATGGCCGCGGTGCTCAAGCTTTCCCAGGAGGCAGTCCAGGAAATCGTGGACGCGGTCCGGGGCGAGAGCGGCCGGGAACTGCGTATCGCCAACCACAATTCTCCGACCCAGTTCGTGATCAGCGGGACCGCCGACTTGGTGGACCAGGCCGCGGCCCTGGTCAAGGAGCGCAAGGGCCGTGCCGTGCCTTTGGCCGTGAGCGGCGCCTTTCACAGCTCCTTGATGGCCGAACCGGCCCAGGAGTTTGGCGGGGTCTTGAAGAAGCTGGATTGGCGCGCGCCGCGCATTCCGGTCTATTTCAACGTCTCGGCGGCCGTGGAGTCCGATCCGGCCCGTATCCAGACCCTGGTGGCGGAGCAGATGACCTCTTCCGTGCTTTGGATCCAAAGCGTTCAGGCTCAATGGGACGACGGGGCCCGAACCTGGGTCGAGCTCGGCCCCAAAGGCGTTTTGAGTCGGCTGGTCGGCGCGATTCTGGCTAATAAGGATGAGCCCTGGGAGGCAAAGAATATCTCAAGTCTGGAGCACCTGGAAGCGCTCATTCCGGGCGTCGGGAGTTGAGCCGAGCATGATTTGAATGGACATGACCGAGAGTCCGAAAAGAACAACAACACCAACAAGACGAGACGACGCAACCCAATGCGAGCACAAAACTATTTGCGCGAATTGCTGACGCCCTTTCTGGCAGAGCACGGCTTGGAGTGGACTCCGGCCACGACCCTGGAACCACCGAGGGACAAGCGTTTTGGAGATCTGGCCACGAACATGGCCTTCACCCTGTCCAAGAAAGCCGGAAAGAATCCCCGCCAGATCGCCCAGGACATGGAAAAACAGTTGGCCGGCCTGGGCGACGGGCGGCTGGCCAAGGTGGAGACCGCCGGTCCGGGGTTCTTGAATTTCACCCTGGCTCCATCCTTCTGGCAACAAGGCGTCTTGGACATTCTGGACCAGGGCGACGACTACGGGCAAGCCGACATGGGGAGTGGCCGCAAGGTCCAGGTGGAGTTCGTTTCCGCCAACCCCACCGGCCCGTTGCACATCGGCCACGGGCGCGGGGCGGCCCTGGGCGACAGTCTGGCCCGGATCCTGCGGTTCATGGGTCACGACGTGACCACGGAATACTACCTCAACGACGCCGGTCGTCAGATGCGGCTCCTGGGGGCCTCGGTCCTGGCCCGGTATCTGGAATTGCTCGGACGGGAAACGCTTTTTCCCGAGGACGGGTACAAGGGGGAGTACATCCGGGAGTTGGCCCAAGGATTAGCGGACCGGGACGGAGAGCGAACGGCGAACCTTCCAGAGCAGGAAGCCCTGAACGTGGCCCGTGAATACGCCATGGCTCGGATTCTGGCCGGAATCCGCCAGGATCTTCAGGACTTTAGGGTGGAGCACCAGGTCTGGTTCTCCGAGTCCGGCTTGATCCGGGACGGGGCCGTGGAACGGACCCTGGAGCGCTTGCGGGCGGACGGGTTGGCCTACGAGCAGGACGGAGCGCTCTGGTTCGCCAGCACCCGGTACGGGGACGACAAGGATCGGGTGCTGCGCAAGTCCGACGGATCGTTGACCTATCTGGCCTCGGACATCGCCTACCACGCGGACAAATTCGAGCGCGGCTTCGACCTGGTGGTGGACATCTGGGGCGCGGACCATCACGGCTACGTCGGCCGGATGAAGGCCGCGGCCCAGGCCCTGGGCCGGGCCCCGGAAGACTTGCAATGCATTCTTGTCCAGTTGGTCAACCTGCTTCGGGCCGGAGAGCAGATCGCCATGTCCACCCGGGCCGGGGAGTTCGAGACCCTGGCCGACGTTTGCGCCGAGGTGGGACCGGACGCGGCCCGGTTCATCTTTCTCAGCCGCAAGAGCGACAGCCATCTGGATTTCGATCTGGAACTGGTCAAACGGCAGACCATGGACAACCCGGTCTACTACGTTCAGTACGCTCATGCCCGGATTCATTCGCTGCTGGCCAAGGCCGGAGAAGCCGGGGTGGTTTCCTCGCAACCAACCCAGGAGACGCTGGCTCTGCTGGACGGAGAGACGGATCTGGAACTGCTCAAAGCCCTGGACCAGTTCGAAGACGTGTTGGTTTCCGCCGCGGCCACCCTTAGCCCGCACCATATCAGCCATTACGTACTGGATCTGGCCGGGAAGCTGCACCGCTACTATACCACCCATCCGGTTCTGGCAGCGGGTTCCCCGGAATTGGTTCAGGCCAGGCTGGCCTTGTGCCGGGCCGTGGCCCAGGTGTTGCGCAACGGGTTGGGATTGTTGGGCGTGAGCGCGCCGGAGAAGATGTAGGCCGTCCTGAACATGGCGCAGAAGAACTCCAAACCCTCGACTTCCTCCGGCGGAAAGAAGAAACGCTGGAGATTTGAATTGGGCCCCTTTGGGATGCTCGGCGTGGGATTGGTGGGCACCTTGGTCATGGCCTGGGCATTCATTTTGGGCATTCTGGTGGGCAGAGGGTACCATCCGGAGTCGGTGATTCCGGAAATCGGATGGCCTCCTCCCTCTCTGCCGACGCTCTCCACGCCGCGAACCGTCTTACAGCCCGAGGAACTGCGATTTCACGAGACGCTTCAGGAACGGGGCAGCCAACCCTCACCTGAAGCGCCCCGTCGAGCTGAACCGCCGCGGGTTTCGGCTCCAGCCCGGCAGGCTCCCCAGGTCCAGCAAGAGGCCGCCGTTGATTCCGTACCGGCTCCGGTCGTCGTTGCCCCCCCCGGACCGACAAGTCCGACGGGACAGACCGGGGCGGCGGATCCTGTGGAAACGGGGGAGCCACGTTTCGAGTTCGTCTATCAGGTGGCCTCGTTTCAAAACGACGCCCAGGCCGGGGAGTTGCGGCAAAGCATTGCCTCCGCGGGACTGTCGGCGTCCGTGGAAGCTGGAATGGTCAATGATCGGCAATGGTATCGGGTGTTGGTCACGGTGCGCGGCTCGCAGGCCGAGGCGGACCTGGCCAAGTCGCGGCTTCAGGGTTTGGGCATCGCGGACCCTTTCCTTCGGGCCAAAAAATCCTTATGAGGCATTTCACTTCTTCGGGAGTGGAAACATTTTGTTTAGGAGGATCGAATATGATCAATTTTGTACCACGGCAGGCTTTTTTCACCAGGGGCATCGGCAGACACAAAAACAAACTTCAGTCGTTCGAGTTGGCGTTGCGCGACGCCGGGATCGAAAAGTTGAATCTGGTCTATGTGTCCAGTATCTTCCCTCCAAACTGCAAAATGGTCACGGTGGAAGAAGGGGTGAAGCAGCTCAGTCCGGGACAGATCACCTTTTGCGTGATGGCCCGCAACGCCACCAACGAGAAGGGACGCCTGGTCGGGTCGGCCGTGGGCATGGCCTTTCCGGCCAGCAAGGAGCACTACGGCTACATTTCCGAGCATACCGCCTTTGGGGCCGATGAGCAGGAACTGGGCGACTTCGCCGAAGACCTGGCCTCCACCATGCTGGCCACTACCCAAGGCGTGGACTTCAACCCGGAGACCGCCTATGACGAAAGGCGGCAAATCTATCTGATGAGCGGAAAAATCATCGATTCAGCCTCGGCCCCGGTTGTGACCATGGGGCAAGCCGGGGTCTGGACCACCACGGTTTCCGCCGCGGTGTTCCTCCCCTGAGGACGCACTAAAAAAAGCCGTTAACGGGCCGAGGTGAATCCGCTTCCCTCGGCCCTTTTTTTTGGCGGTTCCGTTTTTCAAGGAGCAACGCCAAGGAGTAGCTTTAGACGACATGAACATTCGACGTATCGATACCTTGCACAGTGGAGAGGAAGACGGCCTAACGCCCCTGAAAACCCTTGATTTGGACGCGGTGGAGGATTTCGACGAACTGTTGACGGCCATGTCCCGCACCGCGTTCGGGGGACGCTGTCTGGGTGAAGCCCTGGATGTTCTGGAGGCCATGGTCAGCGATCCGGAATGTTTGGTGGTGGGGACCTTTTCCGGGGCGATGACCGTGGCCAAGATGGGCAAGGTGCTGTGCCGGATGATCGACAACGGGTGGCTGAACATCATTGTGTCCACCGGGGCTCTGATGGCCCATGGGTTCATCGAATCCATCGGGCTGCGCCACTATAAGCACGAGCCGCACCGGATGAACGACGCCGCCCTGTTCGAAAAGGGCTACAACCGGGTTTACGACACCCTGGAGCCGGAAACCAATTTCATGCAGGCCGAACGGGTCATCGCCCGGGTGATGGAAGAAGTGGGTGATAATGCCCATTTGAGTTCGGAGAGTTTGTGTCGGGCCATCGGTCGGCATTTGACCGAGAATTATGACGGTCCGGGGATCCTCAAAAGCACTTACGCCAAGGACGTGCCGGTGTATATTCCGGCCTTCACGGATTCGGAGCTGGCCCTGGACGTAGCCTCGTACATGCTGCGCAACCATCCGGAATGGCAGTCCCTGGACATCGATGACCCGGCCCGACTCCCGTTTCAGTTCAACCCTTTCCTGGACCTGTTTAGCTATACCAAGCGGATACTGGCGGCCAAGCGGATCGGGATATTCACCATCGGCGGGGGCGTGCCCCGGAACTGGGCCCAGCAGGTCGGGCCGTTTCTGGAGATCCTTAGCCAGCGCGTCGAGTCCATGAAGACCACGGCCCGGCGGTTTCACTACGCCGTGCGGATCTGTCCGGAACCGGTGCACTGGGGTGGGTTGAGCGGCTGCACGTACCAGGAGGGCGTCTCCTGGGGCAAGTTCGTCGCACCCAGGGACGGCGGGCGGCACGCTGAGGTGCCCAGCGACGCGACTCTGGTCTGGCCCCTGCTGATCAAGGCCTTGGAGCAACGCTTGGCCAAGCGCGAAGCCAAGCACGCCGCTGCATCGAATTCGGATACCGGACGAGAGAAACAAGCATGAAGCGCTTCGTGGTTATCGGCAACGGGCCCGCGGCCAACAGCGCCGCCGAGGCGATCCGCAAACAGGATCAAGCCTCGTCCGTGGTGATGTTTTCTCGCGAATTCCAAGGCCACTCCTACACCCCGGCCCTGCCGGAACTTGTATCCGGTGAGAAGGCCGCGGAAAAGCTGATCGTCCATGGCCCCCAGTGGTATGAGCGACTTGGAATTGACTTGCGTTTGGACTGCCCGGTCCAGGACGCCAACCCTGAACGCCGCCTCGTGATCACGGCGGAGGGTGAGGAGGTAGGCTACGATGCTTTGCTCCTGGCTACGGGCGGCAACGCATTCGTTCCGTCCATTCCCGGAATCGACGACCCGAAAGTGATTCCGGGAGTGTTCACCTTGCGGACCATGGCTGACGCGGAGCGGATTAAGGCCGCGGCGGGCAAAGGGCGACGAGTGGTGCTGATCGGCGGAGGGCTGTTGGGGCTCGAGGCAGGAAACGGCCTGCGCCGGGCCGGCGCACATGTGGAGGTGGTTGAGGTATTTTCGCGTTTGCTGCCCCGGCAGACTGATCCCCAGGGAGCGAAGCTGCTTCAGGGCTTGCTGGAATCCATGGGATTCGCCTTTCACCTGGGCAGGAAAACCGAGCAGATCGCCCGGATGCCTGACGACCTGGATATTCGCCTGGACAACGGAACCCGCTTGGCAGCGGACATGGTCCTGATTTCCGCAGGGGTGCGTCCGGAACTGGAACTGGCCCGCAAGCTCGGATTGGCCGTGGACAAGGCCGTGCTGGTGGACGACCGGATGCGGACCTCCTTGGCGGACGTGTACGCCGCCGGGGACGTCTGCGAGCACCGAGGCAGATATTACGGAATCTGGCCCGCGGCGGTGGAGCAGGGCAGGGTCGCCGGGACGAATATGGCCGGAGGGGCCGCGGAGTACGCGGGCACGGTGCCGAGCAACTCCCTGAAGGTGGCTGGAATCGCCCTGACCGCCTTCGGCGAGATCGACGCCGAAGGCCGCCATGAGGCTTTGGTATTCCAGGACCAGGCAAAAGGCCTGTACCGCAAAGTGGTCCATGATCAAGGCCGGATGCTCGGCGGCATGTTTCTCGGTGACGAGCAGGGGGCCAGGGTGGCGCTGACGGCCATGCGAAAGGATCGGGTCGTTAGTCCGGAAATTTTGGCATTATTTCCGGTGTAATATTTTTTGGAGCCCGCTTAAAAAACTGATCTGTCCAGCTCTTCCCGTGCCGTTGCCGGAGGGCTGGGCAACACGATGCTGATCGTTGTTCCGGCATCCTCGGACGAGGTCGCGGAAATTTCCCCCCCTAGGGTCTTGGCGATCAGGGCCGCGGAGTATGCCCCCAGGCCGGTGCCATGGCGTTTGCCCGCCGTGACGTATTTCTCGAAAAGCCGGTTGCGGATGACCGCCGGAATCGCGCCTTGGTTGTGGATGGTGATTTTCGCGCCATTCTGAGCCGTCTTTAGGCCGATGGTGATCGTACCGCCCTTGGGCGAGGCCTCCGCCGCGTTCTTGAGCAGGTTGGAGAGCATGGACAGGCAGAGCAGTTTTTCGCCGAACACAAAAAATTGTTCGTCCGAGGTCGCCTTGCATCCATTGATTTTTATTTCCACCCGCAGTTGCATCATTCTGACGAATTGGCCGATTTGGGGGAGTGCCTCCCGCATCAGGGCCATGATTTCCACTGGCTCGGGATTTAGCTTGTAGCTGTCCTGCTCCATCTTGAACAGATCAAGGGACAGGTTGATCTGGTTGAGCATGTTGTGGCCGGCGTCGCGGATCAGGGTCAGTGATTCGATCATGGTCTCCGATAGTCCGGACTGATAAAGGAGCATGTCCGGAAGGCCGATGATCGCTCCCAAGGGCGATTTAAGGTCATGCCTGATGATTCGCTCCACATCGGCTTTGAGGGATTCCAGGTGTTGGCGGGCCGTTATGTCCACGGCCACGTAGAGCGAGGTGTCCGCTGCCACTGGAGATATGGAAATCTCCCAGGTCTTTCCGGCGGCCTCGATTTGGAGCGGGGTGCCGGTGTTTTCCAGTTTTTGGGCGAAAGACATGGATTCATGAATTTCGCGGCGTACCGGTTCTGGAAAAAATGGGCCGCTGACCGGCTCGTTGGGCGTGATGTCCATGAGCTGAGCTTCGGAGTTGGCGAACAGGACCTGGTAGGTGGCGGTGTTCAGCAGCACCAGTGGGTAAGGCAGGCAGTTCAGGATCAGTTCGCGCAACTTGCGCTGGGTCATGGCTTCACGCTGGAAGCGGATCGTCTCGTTGCAGCGTTCCAAAGTTCCTAGCAAGTCCTGAATGGATATGGGCTTGGAGAGAAAGCCGTCTGCTTTGAGCTGGATGCCACGCTTCAGGATGCGTGGATCCTCCAGGCCGGTGATCAGGACGATCTGGGTGATGGGAGACAGGGAGCGGATGGCTTGGCTCATTTCCAGACCATCCATGCGGGGCATTTCCATGTCCGTGAGCACGATGTCCGGGCGGCTGCGGGCAAACTCGAAAAAGCCTTCGTGGCCGTCCTTGGCGCAGAGAACTTGGCGGACGTGAGGGCGAAGCATTTCTTTCAGAAATTCCAGGGTGACGGGCTCGTCCTCGACGCAAAGCACGGATAGGTCGAAGGAAATCGAGGGCTGGTCAGTCATGGGGAGGCTCGTTGATCAGTTTCGAGTTTGCGTGGTGAATGTCAGGAAGTCACCCGGCCACCCGGAAAAATTCTTCGGACCAGGTCATGGCTTGGGCGTAGCAGGTGCCGACCTGGATCGAATTCAGGTCCAGTTGAGCCGCCAGGACGTCCACGCGGTCCCATTGGCCCTGTTCAAACTGGGCGGTCAGTTCCAGCCAGGGCGAAAAGAGGCTTGGACGGCCGCAGAGGGTCGCCTTGAGGGCGTCGGTCAATGGCAGAAAGTCCACTAAGTCCGGCATGGACATGTCGAACATGGCGTCCAACAGAGAAAACAGGCCCAGCAGGAACAGCTCGTCGGTGGCCACGTCCGGACGGCCTGAACCCAGGAGTTCCAGAAATCGCGCCCGTTGGGCCGAGAGCAAAGGGAGTTGGGAGGTTTTTTCCGGAGGAGAAAGATCCGTGAGAATGACCATGCGTAACCATGTTCTGGCTTGTTTCGCGCCCAGGTAGGCGACGGCCCGCTGCACCGTGGTGATGGGCTGGATCACTCCGAAAAAGGGAGAATTGAGGAATTTGAACAGCCGATATGTCAAGGAGACGTCGTTTTGGAGGGTCTTGGCGATGACATCCCAGCCTTCATTCCGGTTGTCCAACATCTTCAGTAGTTTTAGTCGGGCGACCTGGGTGGAGGAAAGCTTTTTCGAGGCAATGACCTCGGGCTTCTGGAAGAAAAAGCCCAGGAAGAATTCCGCCCCCAGCCGTTTGGCCTCGGCAAAGGCTTCCGGCGTTTCGATCCGCTTGGCCAGGACCGGAATGCCGGTTCGGGTCGCGGCGTTCATGGCCTGGGTGAACGCCTCCGAGGATTCGGTCAGGGCGTCCACAATAAGGTAATCCGCCTCGCCCAGGACATGCCGACAAGACTCCAGCGGACCGTCCAGGGCCAGCCGGTAACCCGCCGCGCGCAGTTCGGTTATTATGCCAAGCAGATCCCCATCCCGGCAAAGGTTGGGGGTCAGTTTGATGATCGTATTGTGCGGCGGCAGGGCGTAGGGGACCTCGTGGACCAGGGCCGTGGTTGAAAACTCCATCAGCAGGTATGTGTCGCGGGCCAAGCCCAGACTCGGGGATGCCGCCGCCTCCAGGACGACTTGCGCCGTGGCTTGGTCTTGGTCCTCAAATCGCGCGGACTCGGCCTGTTCGCAGTCCCTGTACAACAGTTGGTAGCCCCACAATTTCATGTTCCGGTCGAATATCGGGTGGCGGGCGAAAAAGCAGGATTGTACGGATGGAGGTGGTGGTGGGGATGGGCGCATTACCGGGTATTCCTTCGTAATCACATGGATCGATCGCGCTGGGCATGCTCTTGTCGGAGCGCGGATCGCCGTGCTGGTTTCGGTTACATTTTTTTCGCTCCCGGGGAGGTGTTCTCTTCAGGGTCGCGGATTCGGTGACCGGCCCGGATTGCGTTGCCGTCATGGTGTACATTGAAAGCGCCTGGTCGACAATTCGTGAATGTCGATTTTCAGCAGGACGATTCCTTTTTTTTGTTCGCGCACTGTCGCCGATGCAATACGTTCGACCTGGGGAACGGGCTTGACGTAAAGTCAGTTGGCATGACAATAATGAAATGGTTTGATTGACGATTTTTTGGCATATGGTGTAACCAAACAATTATTTCAGACTGCTTCTTTTAACCGCGACGCCAGGAGCCACTTATCTGATGGACATCTGTACAACCGTAGCCGCGGCTGAGTCAGGCGAACTTCTGGAGCAGGCCATAGCGGAGCGGGCCAAGCTGATCGTGGTCCCGGCGCTTCTGAGCCGTTCACCCAAGTCCGTCGCAGGAATGATTACCTCCTTGACTAAGAATAATATCAATCTGGAATTGGCCTCCCTTGGCGGACTGACCATGGCCAACTGGCTGCGCAACGAGGTCGCCTGCTACTTTCAGTTAAACGACAGGGCCAGGGCCTGCGAATTTTACTACAATTTTACTTCCCCCGTCATTTCCCTGACCAAGCAGCCCGGAGGATACGTCTGCGTTCTGCGGGCTCCCGAGGCTCTTTCCCTGGGACAGCGCCGATCAAGCATGCGTATTTTCCCCAGGTCGGAACATGTCTTGGGCTTCTCTCTCTGGCCCAAAGGGCATTTCATGGTCAAGTGCCCGGAGACGAACAAGGTCAAGCTGAACCCGCCGATGATCAACAACGACCATCTCCAGGAAAAACAGGTCCAACTCCTCGACCTCTCGGCCGGAGGGATGAAAGTGAAGCTCCAGTATTCCGGATTGAAGGACGTGATAGAGGCTTGGGCAGGCCTCTCTGAGGTGGTGATCTGGCTGGTTTTGTATGATCCCAATAAAGGCTGCAACATGACGCTCTGGTTCAAGGGGCGAGTCTGTTACAACCAAGTTGACCATGCTTCCAAGGACATCGTCAGCGGCTTTGAACTGACGGCCGAGGGCATCAAGGAAAAAAGCGGAAAATTGGTTTGGCGGACGGTGGAGCGTCGAATGGTCAAAGCCCTGGCCGCTTGGACCCACGAGCGATACCTGGAGAGCACCACCCGAGGCATGCGCTGATCAAAAGTCCTCTCCGCATTGTCGAATCCTCGGTTCGTGAGCTGTTCCCGCGCAAGAATTCGAACAGTTCCCGCTGGCCTGACTGTTGTTGGCCACGACCACGGTTTGTGACGTGTCCGGCATGGGATGGGAGATAGTTGGCGGTCAGTAGGCATGTTGGAAAAACGTCTGGGTCCAGTCCGCGGCTTCGGCGTAACTGGAGGCCACTCTGAGCGGATCCAGGCCGAGTTCATTAATACAGGCGTCCGCTACGTCCCAGTCCGAGCGTTCAAAGGCGTCGGCCAGTTTCATCCAGGGCAGATACGGGCTTCCCTCTTGTCGGCACAGGCCGGCCTTGAAATCCTCTTCCAGGGGGAGGTTGCGCAGAATGTCCGGCATGGGCAGGTCCAGCAAGGCTTCCAGCAGAGAGAGCAGACCCAGCAAAAAGAGGGACTCCGAGGTGACGTTTTCAAGAGGACTGCCGGAGGCCGCGGATTGCAGGAACTTGCCGCGCAGGGCGGCGGAAAAGGGAAGTTCGTGGGGTTTGCCGGGCAAGGTGGTTTCCTTGACCAAAATGACTTCCAGCATGTGGCGGACGTGTTTCAGGCCGATGAAGGACAGGGCCCTGCGGATGGAAGTGATTTTTGTCACCGGGCTGAACCGGGCGGAGTTGACATACCGCAACAGTCGATAACTGAGGGCGACGTCCTTTTCCAGAACATCGGCCAACTTGTCCGGATTGGGCTGGTCCTCGTTGAGGATCGCGAGGAGTTTGAATCGCAAGGCGTGATGGGAGGTCAGGCGAGGGCCGTGCAGGGTTTCCGGCTTCTGGAAAAAGAAGCCCTGAAATAAGTTCACGCCGTGATGCTTCAATTGCTCGAAGACCGCGTGGGTCTCGACCCGCTTGGCCATGACGAGAACGTTCGCGGCTTGGGCGGCCAGGATAGCATCGGAAATCCGATGTTCCGGAGCGGTCATGGCGTCCAGGATCAAAATGTCGATCCCTGATACTACCGGCACGGCGGCTTCGGCGTCGTCCTCCCAGGCCAGCGGATAACCGGCTTCGCGTAGTTCCTGGAGCCGTTCGTGGATGGAAGGTTCGGCCCGGGGGCCGAGATATTTGACCACGGTTTTTCCCGGAGGCATGGCGAAGGGGGCGCTCCGGACCACGTTCTCCCTGGTGAAAGCAATCATGTTTTTGGTCTGGCCATGGGGATCGAGCAGTGGGTTCATCGCGATGTTGCGAATGATCTCCAGGGTGGCCTCACTGCCGTCCTCAAAGCTGGCGGCCACCGATGCGGCGGTAGCCCGATGGAAAAACTGGTAGCCCCAGATATTTCGGGACTGATCAAAAATGGGCTGTCTGCCGACAAAAAAAGGAAGCGGTCCCCAGTTGGCTTTTAGATCGATTCGCACGGCATGATCTCCGAATGACGAGAGATGTCGGCTGGTGCCGGTTATTGTTGGTCGAGACGGTTACTTTAGATGGTGGTCGCTCTATCTGAAACAATTGATTCGCGACGTCGTCTCTACCAATTTTCGGGAGTAAAGAAAACATTCTGAAATCATTCAAAATGACTTGATATCGATGTTGTTTACTTCAGACGGAGTGTTCGCCTTCTCTCCCTCTACATCTCTGACCGAGAAACCCTCAGTGGGGTCGTTTCTCCCGGTATTTCAAGAGCAACATCTGGTGTTTCGCTTTTTATGCTGGTAGACATCGGCTTGGCTGGACGCCTTGATGGAGTTTGTCCGGTACATGGCCATGATCGATCTCGACGGTCAACCATGCGTTGAGAGCACAGTTGGAAGAAGGAGCAGGCATGAGCAGCTTGGACGATTTTCGAAACCTGGATTTTATGGAGCAGATCGCCCTGCTTGAGGAGATACAGGCTAAAGCGGACGGCGCGGCGATTGCTCAGTTGAGCGATCTGTTCGTCACGCCCGTGGGGGACCGGGCAGTAGATACCATGCTGCGTAAGGTGTTGCGGGAATTACTGTTGCGGCATCCGGCGGTGCTTCTGAACGGTCTCGCGGCTCAAAGTCGCGACCTGGCAAGGTTTTGCGCGGTCCTGGCCGGAGAGGCCCGGTTGGCCGAGGCGACGGCCCCGTTGATGGAATTGGCTCGGACGTGGCGGGAGGACCAGGAAGCGTTGCACGACTGTCTGATCGCCCTGGGGCGGATCGGCGATCCGGCGGCGGTGCCGTTGTTTCGGGAATGTCTTGATCAAGAGGATGATTTCATCGTCTGCGCCTGCATCACGAATCTCGGAGTCCTTGGAGATCAGGCTTGCCAAGCGCATCTGGAGGCCGTGGTCGACGCTAATGAAGCCCCGGAGTCGTCGGTTGAATGTCTGGCCACCACTTGGGCGGCCATTGACGCGTTGTTCGCCTTGGGCACGGATCCGGCCTTGACGTACCTGACCTCCAAAATTCACCACGGCAACCCCACGGCTCGCCGTCTGATCCTGCAAGGACTCGTGGGCAAGGCGGAGCAAGCCCTTCCTTTTTTGCGGGCATTGCTGGGGCGGACGGAGGATACGGATGAAAAGATTCTCCTGGCCAATGCTTTGGGCTTCATCGGATCCAGACAATCCGCGAACGACGTGATCGATGCCTTGGAGTCCGGACGGTTGGGAACCGTTAACGAACGGTTCGCCGGGTACGAGGCTTTGGGGCGGATTCCGGGCATGAAGAGCATCGTTTTTCTCCAGAGTGCCTTGTGGAAGGAAACCGACTCCTTGCTGCTGTTGGCCATTGCCCGGGGGCTGGATGCGTTGAGTGTCGAAGTGGTGGCCGAAGGGGCTGCCAGGGAGGTCGAAGCCCGGTTGGACGAGTCGCCGGAAGCGGTTCGGGCCGTATTGAAGGCCGTGGTGGCCTCGGGTGCGGGGAATCTCTTCTCCGCCTTGGCCGGTCTGCCGGGCTGCGGCCCGTTGGTGCTGGAGACGGCCGCCGTGGAGGCGGAAGCAAAGACCAGGGGAGCCCTGGCTGAACGCCTGGAAGAGC